>DASTOO010000149.1:0-5281 GCA_035762505.1 Candidatus Krumholzibacteriia bacterium | reverse complement strand
GGCACCGGATCGGCTCGCTGTGGGCCGACATCGCCTCCGCACTTCGACGGTTCGCGCAGCGCAGGGAGACCCAGAGCAGATGACCTCGCCGAGCCATGACGTGACGAATCTCGCCCTCGCCGCCGAGGGCGTGCGCCGCATCGAATGGGCGGAACGCGAGATGCCCGTCCTCCGCTCCATCCGCGAGCGCTTCGCGACCGAGCAGCCGCTCGCCGGCCTGCGCATCGGCGCGTGCCTGCACGTGACCACGGAGACCGCGAATCTGATGCGGACCCTCCAGGCGGGCGGCGCGCAGGCGTCGCTGTGCGCGTCCAACCCGCTCTCCACCCAGGACGACGTGGCGGCGAGCCTGGTGGCCGACTACCAGATCGCCGTGTTCGCGATCCACGGCGAGGACAACGACACCTACTACAAGCACATCAACCAGTCGCTGGACCTGAAGCCGCAGATCACGATGGATGACGGCGCCGACCTGGTGTCTACGCTGCACTCCAGCCGCGACGACGCGCTCAAGAACGTGTTCGGCGGCACTGAGGAGACCACGACCGGCGTCATCCGGCTGCGCAGCATGCAGAAGGAAGGCGTGCTGAAGTTCCCGATCGTCGCGGTGAACGACGCGGTGACCAAGCACTTCTTCGACAACCGCTATGGCACCGGCCAGAGCACCATCGACGGCATCCTGCGCGCCACCAACATGCTCCTGTGCGGATCGGTCTTCGTGGTCGCGGGCTACGGGTGGTGCGGCCGCGGGGTGGCGCAACGCGCGCGCGGCATGGGCGCCAACGTGGTCATCATCGAGGTGGACCCGGTCAAAGCGCTGGAGGCCGTGATGGACGGCTACCGCGTGATGCCCGTCATGGAGGCGGCCGCCATCGGCGACGCGTTCGTGACGCTGACCGGCAACATCGCGGTCATCAGGCGCGAGCACTTCGAGGTGATGAAGGACGGTGCCATCGTCGCCAACTCGGGCCACTTCAACGTGGAGATCGAGATCGAGGAGCTGGAGAAGATCGCGGTGAAGAAGAAGCGGGTGCGCAAGGACGTGGACCAGTACACGCTCAAGAGCGGCAAGCGCATCAACATTCTGGGCGAGGGGCGTCTCATCAACCTCGCCGCCGCCGAGGGCCATCCCGCCGCGGTGATGGACATGAGCTTCGCCAACCAGGCGCTGGCGGCGGAGTACATGGTCAAGCAGCACGGCTCGCTCAAGCCCGAGGTCATGGCGGTGCCGGAGCGGATCGACCGCGAGATCGCGCGGCTCAAGCTCGCGTCGATGAACTACAAGATCGACACGCTCACCGACCAGCAGGCCCGATACCTCGCCAGCTGGGAGCACGGGACCTAAGACGGGCGTTCGCGTAAGGATGCCGCCGAGAGGCGTGCGGGCGAGCTCGCGCGTCTACCTTGTCAATGCGCTGCGCGGGATGTGGGAAGTGGAGGTCGTCGGCGGACGCGCGGCGGCGCAGGTCGCGGAGGCGTGAGCGGGGCGGGCGCTACTCCGCCGCGCTCGGCTCGACGATCCGGAACGTCGCTTCGCGGAACTGCTCGCTCTGCCAGTGCTCGTCCTTCACCCGCACCATGAAGTCGTAGAGGCCGGGCTTGAGGTTCTCGGTCCTGATGGTGATGTGCAGCGGCTCGCTGGCGCTGTAGCCCGAGGCCTTGAAGCTCGACGAGAACACCGTCTCGCCGCCGCGGAAGCGGCTCAGCAGCCCTTCCTTCTTCTCCGTGTGGGGCGCCACCCGGTACTCCACCTCGTATTCCGACATCCCCTCGCGATTGATGCCGAGGTTGTAGAGCTCGAAGTACACCGGGACCGCCGAGCCCACCGCGTAGCGGCGGATGGGGTGGGGGACCACCACGAGTGCGCCGCGCATGAAGAGGGAATTGGACTCCGCCGGCGCGATGCGCTGCGCGAAGAGCACGTCGCTGATCGCGAGCTCGCGGTCGAAATCGCGCGCCGAGATATTCGTGCGGTAGGCGGACGATGTCTTCGCGTCCAGGTCCTCCATGGCCACCCCGACCCGGTAGTAGCTCCTCGGCAGCGTGAACACGATCTGCGCCGGCATGAGGCGCGTGCCGTCGGCGTGGTCCGCGGGGACGCCGAGATCCTGCTTCTGGCGGTCGACCACGGTGTAGCTCTCGTCCATCACCACGACGCTGGCGCGGTACGAGCGCGCCGGCGGCGAGGCGCCGGCCACGGGCTTCAGGGGAAACTCGAGGTTCACTTCGACGCGGTTCACCCCGTCGCCGCCACGAAACTGCTCCACCCCGAAGTAGAACGGGAACCTCTCCTTCGTGAAGTTGAACGGATACGACGACGGGTTGTCCTCGAGCACGGCCTGGAAGTTGGACGCCATCTTCTGTACCTGGTCCCGCTGGAACACGTCGGAGGGATTGTCGGGCAGCGAGCGCGCGTAATCGGGATCGACCAGCTCGTCGATGCGCTCGGTGGTCCCGGCCATGCGCGGCCGCAGATACCGCTCCGGCTCCACCATGCCGAACAGCTCCTCGCGAATCCCCCATTCCACCCCGGTTTCGTTCAGCTCGGGATCGCGATAGAACTCGAGGTACTGCGGCGGGATGCGCTCCTGGATGGCGTCCGCGGTGTCGTAGATGAGGAACTCGGCCAGCTCGATCGACGTGTCCTGGGCGTCGCCGAGCGGGGTGATGGCGTACTTGTAGTTGCCGTTCAGGCTCTCGTCGGCGAACTGGATGATCATCTGGTGCCGCCGGTAGTACCACAGCTCGCCGGGCGCGTGCACGCGGCGCGCCGTCACTTCCGCCTCGATCTTCCCGCGGTAATCGGGGAACCCGTAGCGGATCAGGACCTCGCCGCGCCGGTCCCAGCCCGGCCAGGCGTTGATGTGGTACTCGATGCCCGCGATGTCGGCGCGCAGGTAGTGCTCGGCTTTCATCTCGTTCTGCGGGGTCGTCGGCGTGGGGTCCTGCGCCGCCCAGAAGCGCGTGATCCACGCGCGGCGCGCGCTGTCGGAGGGGAGCGCGAAGAACTGCCTGAGCTGGTAGGGATTCATCAGGTATTGCAGCGACGCGACCTGGCGCTGCATGCGCGGCTCGAGCTTCTCGAGGTCCGCCGCGGAGACCTCGTACTCGGGGTCGGCCGCCGCGGCCGTCGCCGCGGCCACCACGCACGCCGCGCACAGTGTCAGCCAGCGCTTCATCGATCCGTCCGTTTCAGCATGAGTAGTCCCACGGCCAGAAAGATAATATTCCCGAGCTGCGCCGCCAAAAGGGGCGGGAGCACGCCGTTGTGCCCCAGCGTCTGTCCGACGCGCAGCACCGCGTAGTACAGGAAGCTCACCACCAGGGTGAGCCCGAAGCCGGTGGCGATGGTTGGCTTGCGCTTTCCGGACGCGAGGGCCACGCCGATGAGCACGAAGATCGACCCCGCCAGCGGAAAACTGAACTTGAAGTAGAGATCGACCAAGTACTGCTCCACCGTTCCGCCGCTGCGGCGCACGCGCTCGATGTAGTGCGAGAGTTCGCGGTAGGTCATGTCCTCCTCGTCGATCTCCTCCTCGGCGAAGTCCTCGGGCAGCTCCGTCATCTCGGGTATCGTGAGCGAGTCGAAGCGCTCGATGTGCTCCTCCTGGGCGGCGAAGGTCCGCTCGTAGCCGTTGAGGAAGAGCCAGTGGTCGCCCTGCCAGCGGGCGCGCTTGGCGTCCACGCGCCGGATCAGCGTGTTCTCGTCGAACTGCTGCACGACCACGTCGAACAGCGACAGGTTGGCGTGGCTGTACGATTCCGCGAGGTAGACGAACCCGTGCGCGCCCAGGTAGCGGAAGTTGGTCTTCAAGTCGGGATCGATCCGCTGCCGGCCTTCGATGTCATGGCGCATCACGTCGTTCTTGGCCCGGTTGGCCCGGGGAACGACCGCGTCGTTGAAGAGCACGAAGAGGGCGCTCACCAGGATCGCCACCGCGAACACCGGCGCCGCCACCCGCCGGATGCTCACGCCGGAAGCGAGCAATGCGATCAACTCGTTGCGGCGCGCCATGACGCCCATGGCGAACACGGTTCCGAGCAGGAGCGAGACCGGGACCACGTAGGTGAGGACGAAGGGAAGCGAATAGAGATAGTAGCGCCCGATGTTCCGGAGGGAGGCTTCGTGATCGATGAAGTTGTCGATCTCCTCGAACACGTTCACCGTGATGAAGATCAGGACGAACGCGAGGACGCTGTAGGCGAAGATCCGGAGGAACCGCCCCAGCAGGTAACGATCATGAATGCGCGGCAGCATTTCGGCGAAAGACCGAGCGAAGCACGGAAACGACCGTCCAGTCGGATACCGCCTGCTCGCGCGCGGCCTTGCGCAGGAGCAGCATCGCAATCACGCCGAAGAGGATGTTCGGCGCCCACATGGCGACGAACGGACTTGCGAAGCCGCGGTCGGCCAGTTTCTCGCCCCCGATCAGGCCCACATAGTAGATCAGGAAGAACAGAATGCTCAAGCCGATCGCCATGTTCATGCCGGAGCGGCCCATGCGGATGGCCAGGGGGGCGCCGACCACCACGAAGATGATGCACGCGAAGGGGATCGAGTACTTCTTGTGAATCTCGACCTGGTAGCGCAGGATCTGCCGCGCGAACGACTCGCGCTTGTTGATCTCGGTCTCGATGCGCTGGCGGGCGATGAACTCGTTGCGCGCCTCGAGAGGGACCGTCTTGTCGCCGGCGTCGACGGGACGCGCCATCACGCGCTGCCTTCCCATTCCGCCCGGACCATTCTCGCGCTCCTGGCGCGCGGCGAGCGCGCTGTCGCGGGGCGCCCACAGCCGGGCCCGGTCCCGGGCGTCGAGCAGGGAAAACGTGGCCTCCATGCGCAGCCCCGCCTCGCGGATCATCTCCTGGCGGGCCAGTTCCATCTCGGAGCGGATCTCCTGGATCTTGTCACGCATCATGCGCACACTCATCTCGCGATCGCCGCGGTAGTCCCGCTCCGAACGCTGCAGGGAGCGGTCCACGTCGCGGATGTTGATCGTGTATTCCTTGAACGACGTGCGCCGGTACGTCTCGCGGTCCTTGGCCAGCGGAAGCTCGTGCATCTCGCCGTTCTTGAGGTCGACGCGCAGCATGTTCCGGCCCTCGATGAACTGGAGGTGGCCCTTCTCGGCGACGATCGTGGTGGGAAGCCCGTCCTTCTCGGCCCGCTTGAAGATCTGCACGTCGGAGATGTCCCCGGTGCGATCGTCCTTCTCCGCGAAGTAGATCGTGTACCCCTGGAGGTCGTCGATGAACCGGTTCGCGCGCAGCTCCACGGTGG
>DASTOO010000148.1:0-2172 GCA_035762505.1 Candidatus Krumholzibacteriia bacterium | reverse complement strand
TGAACGCTACCTCGTCGGGGCTAGCGCTCAGGCCCGATTGCCGATCCGACTTCTTCTTCGCGGCCCTGCAGGCGGTCGCGGCCTCGTTGCACGGCCGCGATGAACTTCGTCAGGTTCACCTCGAGGGTGTTCAGGATGTCGTCGGCGTAGTCCTCGGCGCCCAGGCGGATCTCGCGCTCGCGTGCGCGCGCGTCCTCGATGATCTCGTCGGCCTGGCGCTCCGCCTGCTTGACGATCTCCTCCTCGCCGATCAGGCGGATCTGCTCCTCGCGCGCCTCGCGGATGATGCGCTCGGCCTCGCGCTTCGCCTCGGCCAGCATCTCCTGGCGCTCCTTCACGATCCAGCGCGCCTGCTTGATCTCCTCGGGGATCGTCGCGCGCATCTGGTCGAGGATGTCGTAGATCTCCTCCTTGTCGACACGCACCTGGTCCGTGAGCGGCACGGGCTTGGCGTTGTGAATCGTGTCGTCCAGCTTGTCGATCAGGACCAGTACATCCATCCGCGCCTCAGTTCTTCACCGCTTCAGTTCTTCCTGCAACCGCGCCGCCACCCGGTCGGGCACGAGCCCGCTCAAATCGCCACCGAACATCGCCAACTCCTTCACTCCGCTGGAGCTCAGGAAGCTGAACTCTGGCGCCGCCATCATGTACATGCTCTCGATGTCGGGCGCCATTTTCCGGTTCAGCTGGTTCATCTCGAACTCGTACTCGAAGTCCGAGATCGCCCGGAGTCCTTTGACGATCGCCTTGGCGCCATGCTCCCGGGCGAAATCGACGAGGAGAGTATCAAAGGGTTTTACCTGCACATTGCCGTATTCCGCCACCTCTGGCTCGATAAACGCAACGCGCTCCTCGGCGCTGAACACCGTCTTCTGCTTGCGGACCGGCTGGTTCACCACGGCCACTATGACGTTGTCGAACACGTTCGCGGCGCGGCTGATGATGTCGATGTGCCCGTAGGTGACGGGGTCATAGGAGCCCGGCAACACCGCCGTCCCGCCGTTCTTCGACGCGTTCACGTGGCGGAGTGGATGGCGATCCGCGTGTCTCCGTAGGCGCGCTCGACCAGGAGCGGCAGGGACAGCAGCAGCGGATTGCGCTTGTCGGATTCGGTCACGATGCGTGCGTTCTCCCCGAGCATCGCGGGCAGCGCCTCGGACAGCGCGGCGGCGACGCGCGGCGCATCATCATATGGGGGGTCGCAGAACACGAGGTCGAATGTGCCCTCTGGCCGGGCCAGGAAACGCAGCACATCCTGGCGTCTCACACTCGACTCGGCGCCGATCGCCTCGAGGTTGCGCCGCAGCGCCGTGAGCGCGCGCTGGTCGCGCTCGACGAACACGGCGGACTCCGCCCCGCGCGACAGAGCCTCGATCCCGAGCGCGCCGGAGCCCGCGTAGAGGTCGAGAACGCGCGCGCCCGAGACGTCGCCGAGCATCGAGAAGAGCGCCTCGCGCACCTTGTCCGCGGTCGGCCGCGTGCGGGCTCCGCGCGGCGCGTGCAGGCGTCGCCCCTTGAACTCGCCGGCGACGACTCTCACGGACCGGGCGGAGTCGAGGCGAGGCCGGCGGCGCACCGCCCCTCCTCGATGTCGGCGTAGTAGACCATGCGCACGGGCACGTCCTCCCGGAAGCTCCAGACCTGGGCGAAGTGCAACTCCACCGGCACACCGCTCACCCGTCCACGGCCGCGCATGTCCACGACGGCGAGGATCGTGTCCGGTGTGCCCTGCTCGAGCTCCCAGTCGACGCGGAGGTCCCCCCACTGGTCGATCCAGTCCCGGAAGAACTCGAGCGTCCCCTCGCGGCCGCGCGTGGCCTCGTCGCCCGGGAAGCCCGGAACGAGCCACTCGAAGTCAGGTGGCAGGTCGGCCAGCGCGCCCTCGAGGTCGTGCTCGCGCCACACACGCGTGTACAGGAGCTCGAGCGGCTCGATCACTCGAGCCCCGCGGCGCGGCGGGCCGCGTCGCGGTCGTCGAACATCTCCATCCGAACCACCCGGCCGTCGCGAAACGTCCACAGCTGGAAGAAGCGCATCTCCGCCGGCACGCCGCTCCCGCGCCCGACGCCGCTCATGTCGATGGTCGCGAGCACCCGGTCGGGCTCGCCCCGCTCGAGCTCCCACTCGATCTGGAAGTCCTCCCACGGCTCGATCCACTCGTGGAAGAACTCG
>DASTOO010000147.1:0-5812 GCA_035762505.1 Candidatus Krumholzibacteriia bacterium | reverse complement strand
GAGGCACGCTGGAGATCGCTGCGTATATCGTGATTCCGCTGGCGGCCACCCTGCTCCTCAACTGGCAGAACGCCAAGGCGTTCAACGTCCGCTACGTGATCGTGGGGCTGCCGGCGTTCGTCGCCATCCTCGCCGCGGGCGCCGGGTCGCTGCGCGGAACGCGGCGCGTGATCTCCGGCGCGTTGCTCGCCACCTGCGCCGTGTCGCTGGCAAACCACTACTTCAATCCGCGCTTCGCGAAGGACGACGTCAAGCGCTCGCTCGCGGAAGTCGAGCGGCGCATGGAACCGGGGGACTGCATCTTCGCGCCGACGGTGTGGCACGTGGTGCAGCACTACGCGACGGGAAATGCGCCGCTTCACTTCGTCTACGGAGATGCGCCCGACCTCGCGGCGCGGCAGCTCGACGCCATGATGCGGGAGTGCGGCACGTTCTGGTACCTGCGCGCGCGGCCGTGGGTGGACGATCCCGCGGGGCGCGTGCTCGACGAAATCGAGCGCCGTTGCACGCCGCTGGATCGCTTCGCATTTCCCGGTGTCGAAGTCACGCGCTATAGTGTGAACCCCGAAACAGCCCCGAGGTAGGCCGCGTGGGTCCTGTCGGTCCGCAGCCCACCGCGCTCGGGCCTGACGCGCTATCAGTTCCCCGCTTGTGTAAGCCACTCCGCTGCGATTGGGACGATTCGTGCAAGGGCAATCGTCGCCGGACATCATGTCCGGCGCGGTCAGGAATCTCTCCCGCCCGCGCGGGGTATTGCGCGAAATCGCGGGAAGTCCATTGCTCGAAGGAGACACCCCATGACTTGGCCCCACCGCCGCGGTCGCCACCGGTACGCGTGGCTGATTGCGACACTCGTCCTTGCATCGTGCGCCGGTCATCTGCCCGTTCGCGACGTGGATGATTCGGTGCGCGAGTTGCGGGCGGAGTACCTCAGGTCAAATCCGCACGGTGAGTTCAACCGCAATATCGAGCGCGGCGAAGTCGCGCCGGGCATGCGCTTCCGGGACGTGCTGGCGTCATGGGGCATTCCGGATGCGCGCGAGCGCACCGGCCACGACGCGCGGGAGCTGTGGACGTACACCATCGTCGACGAATGGAGCCGCGACTGGGTTCGCTACGACTTCGTATTCGAGAAGGAGACGTTGGCGTCGTGGGAAGTGATGCGCAACGTATCTTCCAGCCATTCGCTGACCGGTCAGGCGCCGGGCGCCGGGGGAGCGCCCGTGCTGCCCGGAAACACGGCCGGACTGGTCACCGGCGGGGTTCCGCGACGCTGAGCGCACGGCCGCAGCCGAGGGACGCGCCCGGGGGCCCCGCGGTTTGTTGCCGCGGGGCCCTTGCTTTTCTTGACAGCGCATGGTGGCGTCGGTACAGTGCAAGCACGTCGTAATGCGCGACGAGACCGACGCTTACAGGCGCCGCTGCCATGGCGGCGGTGCCTTGGTGAGGAGAACTGAGCCATGAATTCGAAGCTGCTGCCACTGACGCTCGACGGCCTTCAGACGAGCGAATTCGACAACATCCGTGAGCTGCTCGAGATGCTGATGTCCGAGCACACCCCTGCGAAGCACAAGATCAAGATGAAGACGAGCTTCGGGTGGGAACCGCCCATGAATGTCTTCGAGACGGATTCGGAGTTCGTGGTCATCATGGACATCGCGGGCATGGACAAGCGGGATATCGCGGTCGCCACCGACGGCGCGATCCTTCGCATCAGCGGCGTGCGCAAGGATCTCATTCCGCCCGGCAAGAAGCAGTTTCATTCGCTCGAGATCCAGGTTGGCCCCTTCCAGCGGCTGATCGGCATCCCGTCGCCGATCGACGCCGGCAGCCTCACCACGCGCTACGACAACGGCCTCCTCGAGATCCGCGTGAAGAAGTCGGGCGACTCGCCCGGCCGGCGCCGCGTCGAGGTCGAGTAGCGCGCCGCACCCGTAAACCAGGCAGGAGCACCAGGTGAAGTCTCGCAGCACGCTCGAGTTCGAAGAGACCGGCATCCACCCGGGGAACATCCCCGCGGAGCTGGCGATCCTTCCGATCAACGACGCGGTTGTGTTTCCGCTGATGATGGTTCCGTTGATTCTCCGCGACCCGGCTCTGCTGCGCCTCGCGGACGAGGCCCTCGCCGAGCACAAGATCATCGGCGCGTTCACGCAGCGCAACCAGGAGACGGAGCACCCGGGGCCGGAGGACATCTACCCGGTCGGGACCGCGATCCACATCCAGAAGATGATCCGATTTCCCAACGGGGAAATGCGTCTCCTCGCGCAGGGCATCTCGCGCGTCAAGCTGACCGAGGTGACCCAGGTGGTGCCGTACCTCAAGGGCCGGATCGAGGCGCTGGAGGAGGTGGACGAGGAGAGCGACGTCCACAAGGCGTACGCGCAGAACGTCATCCGGACCTTCTCCAAGATGGTGGATGAGTCCGACACGCTGGCGGACGAGTTGAAGATCATCATCAACAACATCAAGGAGGGCGGGCGGCTCGCCGACGTCATTGCCACCAACCTCAACATCGAGCTCGACCGCAAGCAGAAGCTCCTGGAGGAGACGGACAGCACGGAGCGTCTCAAGCTGCTCGCGCGCTACCTGGCCGACGAAATGGAGGTCATGAAACTCGGCCGCAAGCTGCAGGCGGACGTGAAGAAGGAAATGGACCGCGAGCAGCGCGAGTACTACTTGCGCCAGCAGCTCAAGGCGATCCGGCGCGAGCTGGGGGAGGACGACGACCGCACCGTCGAGGCGGAGGACCTGCGCTCGAAGATCGCGGGCGCGAGCCTCACCGAGCCGGCGCGCGACGTCGCGATGAAGGAGCTCGACCGGCTGGAGAAGATGTCGCCGGGCGCGGCCGAGTATACGGTGTCGAAGACGTACATCGACTGGATCCTCGACCTGCCGTGGGTGGCGACCACCGACGACAATCTGGATATCCGGCAGGCCGAGAAGGTTCTGGACGAGGATCACTATGACCTCGAGCGTGTCAAGGAACGCATCCTCGAGTTCCTGTCGGTGAAGAAGCTGAAACAGTCGATGAAGGGATCGATCATCTGCTTCGCGGGGCCGCCCGGCGTGGGCAAGACCTCGCTGGGAAAGTCGATCGCGCGCGCCATGGGCCGCAAGTTCGTGCGCATCTCGCTCGGCGGCATGCGCGACGAGGCGGAGAGACGCGGCCAGCGCCGCACCTATATCGGGGCGCTGCCGGGACGCATCGTCCAGGGCATGCGCACCGCCGGGAGCGGGAACCCCGTATTCATGCTGGACGAGATCGACAAGCTCGGCGCGGACTTCCGCGGCGACCCGGCGGCGGCGCTGCTGGAGGTCCTCGACCCCGCGCAGAACGACTCCTTCGAGGACCACTACCTGAACATCCCGTTCGACCTCTCCCGGGTGTTGTTCATCGCGACCGCGAACGTGCTCGAGACCATTCCCCGGCCGCTGCTCGACCGCATGGAGGTCATCGAGATTCCGGGCTACATCACGATCGACAAGGTGGAGATCGCGAAGAAGTACCTGCTGCCCCGGCAGCTCGATGAGAACGGAATTCCGCCCAAACTGCTCACCGTCACCGACGACGGACACCGTTTCATCATCCGCAAGTACACGCGCGAGGCGGGGGTGCGGGAACTGGAGCGGAAGCTGGCCGGCATCTGCCGCAAGGTGGCGCGCCGCATCGCGAGCGGCAACAAGCGCCCGGTCCGCATCACGGAGCGGACGGTGCTCACCTACCTGGGGCAGGAGGAGTACCACAGCGAGATCGCGCGCAAGAAGCCCGCGGTGGGCGTGGTGACGGGGCTCGCCAAGACCTTCGACGGCGGCGAGATCCTGTTCATCGAGGCGGTGAAGATGCGCGGCACGGGGCACCTGCGCCTGACGGGACAGCTGGGGGGTGTCATGCGGGAGAGCGCGGAGGCGGCACTCTCCTTCGTGGCGTCGCAGTATCTGGCCCGTGCCGAGGACAAGGAGTTCTTCAGCAAGTACGACATTCACATCCACGTGCCCGCCGGGGCCGTCCCCAAGGACGGGCCCAGCGCCGGGGTCGCCATCGCGACCACCATCGCCTCGCTCCTGTTCGAGCGTCCGGCCCGGAACGACGTCGCCATGACGGGCGAGCTCACCCTCACCGGCCAGGTTCTGGCCATCGGGGGGCTCAAGGACAAGGTCATCGCCGCCCACCGGGCCGGGATCCGGACCGTGCTGTTCCCGGATTCCAACCGCCGGGACATCGACGAAATCCCGGATATCATCAAGAAGGACTTGAACTTGGTGCCCCTGCACCGGGCGGCCGAGGCCATCGAGAAGACCCTCATCTGGGACTGATTGGCCCTTGTCTTGCAATGTGTTAGACGGTTTTGGGTGAGGACCGGACCGTGACCACGACAACACTGACACATCGACGCGACCGCGTGGTGGAGATGCTCACGCCGTTGCTCGGCCGCATGGTCGGGCACGAGCCGTTTTCACTGCCGGCCGACATCAACGATTCCAGCCGCGTGCTGGTGGTGGATTCGGGCGACCTGACCGAGCTCCTCTTCTTCGCCCCCGTCCTCAATCACCTCAAGCGCCGCTACCCCGGGATGCGCATCACCGTCCTGGTGCGCGAGGGGAACGGCGAGCTGATCCGCACGCTCGAGCCGATCAGCGAGATGATCAGCTATGAGCCCGAGCATCTCAGCCTCTTTTCGAGCACGTTCTACGCGCTGCTGCGCCGGATCCGCGGCCGCGGCTTCAACGTCGTATTCCTGCTCGGGCACGAGTTCAGCTTCGCGCGCTCGCTCGCGGCACTGGTTTCCAACGCGCGCCTGCGTGTCGCTTTTTCGCAGCGCTTCACGTACCCGTTCGTGAACTGCGAGATCCGCGCGAACGGGGACGGCCAGTACGAGGCGCCGCGCGCGCTGAGCTTCCTGTCGGTGCTGGGGCAGAGCCCGGGCGACAACGTCATGGCGTGGAGGCTCCCCGAGGCCGACGTGCGCTGGGCGACGCAGATGATCCACTTCCGGCGGTCGCACGGGGACGGAATGCTGATCGCGGTCGACCCCGGCATGGGCAAGGGGAATCACCGCCTGGTCGACACCGCGATGGCCTACGTGGCGAGCGAAGTCGCCCGTCGCAACGGCGGCAAGCTGCTGCTCCTCTCGAACAACCTGGACGGCAAGGCGATGGCGCGCTTTCGCTCGCTGCTCAAGGGGTCACTGGTCGACATCGAGCCCAAGAACATCAAGGAAGCCCTTGCGCTCCTCTCTCGGGCCGATCTAGTCTTGGCCGGCAACACGGACTATTTCCATTTCGCGGTCAGCATGCGCCGGCCCACGATCGGGTTCTTCACGCGTTTCGATGGCCCCAATTGGTTCCCAAAATCCGCCCAGCACGTCCAGATCATCCAGGGTGTGCGCGGCCAGAAAGTCTCGGTCGACGAGGTCTGCTCGAAGATCGACACGCTCCTTCAGCTCACGACGCGCTAGCATCCGGCGCCCGCTTCCTGCATATTGTGCGTCGGCACCCCCGGCCGGGGTCCCGTCCTCATGAGCACCTACCCACGCCTGCTCGGCTACGTCCGACCCTACTGGAAGCGCCTGGTCCTGCTGTCGATCACGGTGACGCTCTTCGCGTCGCTCAGCGGCGTGTCGCTCACCCTGATTCCCCCGTTTCTCCGCGTCATCCTGGACAAGGATCCGCCGGCCGCGACCGCGTCCGACGGGGAAGGGCTCCCGCTGCCCGCGTGGATGGAGGAAGTGCGCATCGAGGCCAAGGACGCGTTCGAGGGGTGGATGTACGCCGGTGGCGCCGACGAACGGCTGGCGCGCTTCATCCTCGT
>DASTOO010000146.1:0-32453 GCA_035762505.1 Candidatus Krumholzibacteriia bacterium | reverse complement strand
CGATGTCATCGTCGCACAGGAGCACGATTTGTTCGAGCACGTTCTGCAGCTCGCGCACGTTCCCCGGCCAGCGGTATTTCTGGAACAGCTTGATCGTCTCCGAGGAGAGCCGCTTCAACGGCTTCTCCTGCTGGTGACAGCGCTTCTTGATGAACTCCTGGGCGATCAGGATCATGTCGTCCTGGCGATCCCGCAGCGGCGGCAGCTCGATCTGGTTGACCTTCAGCCGGTAGTAGAGGTCCTCGCGGAAGCGGTTCTCCTTCACCAGCCGCTCGAGGTCCTCGTTGCTGGCCGCGATGAGGCGCACGTCGGTCGTGATCTTCTGCGTGCCCCCCAGGCGCGTGAAGCTCTTGTTCTCCAGGTAGTGGAGGAGCTTCGCCTGCGTGTCCAGCGGCATCACGTTGACGTCGTCCAGGAACACGGTGCCGCCGTCCGCGATCTCGCAGCGGCCGAGCTTGCGCTGCACCGCGCCGGTGAAAGCGCCGCGCTCGTGGCCGAAGAGCTCGCTCTCGAGGAGACTGGTCGGGATCTCCGCGCAGTGGATCGACTGAAACACGTGACGCCGCCGCAGGCTCGTGTTGTGAATGGTGCGCGCGATCTCCGTCTTGCCGGTGCCGCTCTCCCCGAAGATGAGAATGCCCGTGTCCATGTCCTTGATCTTGTCGATCACGCGGAAGACCTTCTTCATGGACTCGTCGCGCCCGATGAGCGTCTGGAAACGGTTCGCGTCCGCGGCCGGCGACACGAGGCCGTCGAGGTCGCGCTCGAAACGCTGCTCGGTGCTCGAACGCTCGTCGAAGTGGAGGCTCAGCCGCAGACCGCCGGCCACGTGCCGTCCGATGCAGGTGATGAAGTCCACGTCCTCCCGCGTCGCGGGAACCGACGCGGGCGGCACGGTGAGGAGCATGCACCCCAGTTCCTTTCCCATCGACTTCATCGGCACGATCACGAGCCGGATGGCCGGGTCGGGTTTCGGTCCGCGCGCGAGGATGTCCTTGATCTCCGGTGAGCCGCAGTGCATGACCATGCCCAGCTGCAGGGCGCGCGCGAACACCCCCTGCATGATCGGGTCCGCGATGGGCTGCTCCTCGCCGGCGGCGTTCAACCCCACGAAGCCGTCCTCGGTCCGCAACGCGAGCGTGCATTGCGCGGCGCCGAGCAGGCTCTGGAAGACCTCGATGATGCGGCGGAAGAACGCGCCCTTGTCGTCGGCGTAGTCGGAGAGGGAGGAAAGCTCGTTGAACGCGTACATGAGCTTCTGCGACGCCGTGCCCGACACCGCGGTGGGCAGCGGGCTCTCGCGCAGAGTCTGCTGCAGGGTCACGATCTCTTCGGGAATCTCGTGACCGATCTGCGACTTCATGAGGTCCTGCGCGCGGTCCAGGTATCGTTTCGCGTCGAGCGGGTTGCTGTTCTTCGCGTGCGCGATCCCCGCCTTGGCCAGGGACGCCGCCGCGAGGCGGAGCTTGGAGAGGGTCGCGTACGCCGTCGCGGCCTTCTCGAAATGATCCAGTGCCGCGCCGTGCACGCCCTCCGAGACGCTCAGGTCGCCGTAGATCTCCTCGGTCTGCGCCTGCTCGTACTTCGATCCGATCTGGGCGGCGAGACGCGAGGCCTCGTCGATGGCGGCACGCGCGTCCTCGGGACGGCCCTTGCGGATGTACAGCTTGGCGAGGCGCTTCTGCGCGCCCATCTCCTCGTTCACGGTGGAAAGCCGCCGCGCGTTGCCGAGGGAATCGCGGTAGTAGCGCTCGGCGTCGTCCAGGCGGCCGCGCGCGAACACGATGTCGCCGAGGGTGTTGAGGTTCTCGGCGATGAGCTGCGCGAGTCCCAGCTCGGAGCTGATGCGCAGGCTCTCGCGGCAACGCCGCTCCGCCTCGTCGAAGTTGTGCACCTCCAGGTAGAGGAACGCGAGGTTCAGGTAGCCGCCCGCGATGCCCGCTTCGTTGTTCTGGCGGCTCTTGATCTCGATGCTCTTGTGGAGATAGCCGAGCGCCTTGTCGTATTCGCCCTTGGACTGGTACGCCAGCGCCAGGTTGTTGTAGGAGCCGGCGAGCGCGTTGAGGTCTTTCTCGCGCTCGCGCAGGAACGCGCTCTGCTCGTAGTAAGAAACCGCCTCGTCGTAACGGCTCGTGTTGAAGGCGATGACGCCCATCAGGTTCAGCGCCTGGGCGACCACCAGCGGGTGTTCGTTCGGGTTCAGCGTGTTGATCGTGAACTTGCACGAGTCCACGCAACTCGAATAGTCGCCGAGGCGGTACTGGAACCAGCCGATGTCGTTCAGCAGCCGGGCCTGCTCCGCGAGACTCAGGTAGGGCGCAATATCCTCGCGCGTATCCTCGAGCAGCTCGAGCGCCTCGCGCAGCTGCCCGCGCGCGGCCCACGCGTCGGCCAGGAGCCGCATCGCCTCGCCCGCGAGCGGGGCTTTGGCGCGGACGTCGTCGCCGCTGGCGCGGATGGCGCGGGCGCGGACGAGGAGCGCTTCGGCCTCCTTCTGCCTGCCGCGGGCGAGCAGATCGTCGCCGACGCGGACGAGGAGCGTCATGCGGTCGCCGTAGGCGAGGCTGCGGTCGAGGCCGCTCTCGATCACGTCGCGCACGATGCTCTCGATGAATGGCGCGCGCTGCGGGCGCGTCGCCTCGCGGACGAAGGCCGCCGCGCGCGCAGCGGCGTCGCGTCCTTCGCCGGCGCCCAGGAGATGCTGGTAAACGAACATGGGGGCGAACGAGCCGCGTTCGTCGGCGATGCGCGCGATGGTGCGGTGCAGGTTGCGCCGGCGCGATTCCGGAATGCGGTCGCGGATCAGGCGGCGCAGCGACGCGCTGGGAACGGAGACGAGGAGGGTCGCGCTGCCGGCGGCGAGACGACGCGACTCGATGGCGACGAGGTCGGCGCCGGCCAGGGCGAAGATGTGCCGGTGCACCGCCCGGTCCGTGCCCGGATACACCGAGAGCACCACGTCGATGGGCAGCGGACAATCGGCCACCGCGACCAGCTCGAGCGCCTGGCGCGCGTCCGGTTCCAGCGTGTCCAGCGCGGCGGCGCGCGGGTCGTCGCTGCGCGCGGGCGGGAGAGTCGCGGTGAACACGCCGTGCGGGCTGCGCGAGCGCAGGAGCGCCATGAAGGCGCTGGGCCGGTCGTCGGACCGCGTGGCGATCACGAGCCCCGCGCCGGGCCGCCGCTCCAGTTCGGCGGCGTGGTCCAGCACGAACGCATGCAGGAGCGGGCGCTCGTCCGCGTCGTCGACGATCCACACCGTACCGCGCCCCGCCTCGCGGCCGGCGCCGCGCTTGCGCGGGGTGCCCGGGATCTCCCACTCGTCCAGCCAGTGCGGGTCGATGCCGGCTCGCCGTGCTTCCGCAGCGAAGCGTTCGAGCACGGCCGTGCGGCCGCTGCCGGCGGGTCCCGCGACCTCCACCGGCTTCGACTCCGCGATCGCGCGCAGGGCGCCGGCCGTGTCGAAAGGGATGTCGTCCCGCTTGCGCGCGGGCGCCGCCGGGGTCGGGGCGGCGTTCGTCTCGGCGGCGAGTAACGTTCGTGCCTGGGCCGCGCCCGCGACCGAGCCCGCCGCGATGGCGGCGACGAGCCTGCGCAGCCGGTCCGCGAACGCGCCCGTGGCGTGCGGCGCCAGCGTCTTCGCCACGCTCGCGAGGGTATGCACATGCGCCGCGCGTGAGATCGCCCTCGCATCCAGCCCGGCGCGCGCCGGGTCGGCGGCATCCGGCGGAAACGCGTACGCGGCCGGGAAAACGACGAGCGCACTCGTCTCGTCGAGCCCGACGAGATCGGCGTTGAGATGCACGGCGTGGAACGCGTGGGCGTCTAGGCGATCCAGGGTATCGATCAGGGAGAGCAGCGCGCGCTCGATGTCACCGTTCGACCACTCGTTGTCATCCAGCCGCCGGGCGAAGGAGGTGAGAATCTCGGCGCGGCCATTGCCGGTGGTGATGTCGAGCGCGGGGAGACAAGCATCCGGCGCGATCGCCATGGCGGCGTCACACCGAAAGGTGAGCACGTTCGCGTCGGTTCTTCCGGCGGCGTCGGTCGCCGCCCAGGCCACGAGGAACCTGCGCTCGCTGACCAGGTCGACGTGCCCGGCCACGCGCCAGGCGCCCGCAACCCGCTCCTCCTCGATGGGCTCGAGATTGCGACGGAAGGTTCGAACGGAAGACTCCATGGCCGCTCCCACGTCCGTATGGCCCCGGCAAGCGGGCAAGACGGGCAAGAAACAATACCTTGCGGACGAAAAGTAAAATTATTTTACCAGAGTACGGCCGAAAAGCAAGCCCGGTTGATCACGTTTCACTCTACCAGCCGGGTTGATTGCCGCGCGGGTCCTGTCGGTCAGCAGCCCGTCGCGGTCTCGCCAGTTTCCGCCTTCGCGATAAATGGCTCGCCCGCACGGGCGCCCGCTGACCGCCACCCGCGCGGAACGGCGCCCGGGAGCAGCGGTGTGCGGTCTGAGCAACAATCCGCAGCAAATGCTGGGACTTGCCGGCCACTTCGTCGTTCACGCGAGGACGTTGCGCAGACCGCACACCGCTGCCACGGACAACTGCCGCGCGGCCACACGTATAGTGAGAGACTACGTGAAGTAGAGAATGCGGCCGCAGTTCTCGCAGGCCACGACGGCGTTCTTCTCGTAGCGGAAGGACGTCGGCACCTTGGCGAAGCAGCCCGTGCACAACTCGCCGACCACGGGAACGACCGAGCGTTCGTAGTTCTTCGAGACGCGCTGATACCGGTTGAGGAGCTGGGGTTTGACGTTTGCGGCGATTTCTTCGCGGGCCTTCTTCAACTCGAGGATTCCGTCGAGCGGAAAGCCCATTTCCTGAAACTTCGCGGAGGTCTTGGTGTCCTCCGCTTCCTTGATCATGTGGTCGATGTCCTGTAGTGCGACCAGGAGTCGCGCCTGGTCCTGCTTTTTTGCCGGAAGATCGCTCACAAGCCCTGCCCTTCGACGATGGATTTCAGTTCTCCGACGCTCGATGCGCCCATGATGCGCCCGCGCGCGGCATCGTCCTTGATGAGGTCGACGACGCGGCCGAGAACCTGCAGGTACAGATTATCGCGGTCCTGCGGGGGGGCGATGATGAGGAAGAACACGTGTGTCGGCTGCTTGTCGATGGAATCGAAGTCGACGCCGGAAACGGAGCGCCCGAAGGCGATGGAGAGCTCGCGCACCGCGAGCGTGCGGCCGTGCGGAAACGCGACGCCTTTGCCGATGGCGGTGCTGCCCAGGCTTTCGCGGTTGAGCAGCATTTCGAGAATCAGGCCACGGTCCCGGATGTCACGATCGGCGCACACCGCTTCGACCAGCTCGGCCAGCGCGTCGCGCTTGGTCGTCGCCTTCAGGTCGAAGATGCAAAGAGGGTCTCTGAAGTATGAAGCGAGCTCTTGGGACGTCATCACTGGTGTGGCCATGGATCGGGCGTCGGCGGACGCCAAGTGAATGAACGCTTGGAAATTACCAGATTCGCGGCTTATCCTCAATACCAATTCTGCGAGCCGGGCGGCCACCCGCATGAGCAGCGACGATTCCATGCAAGATCGCGTCGAAAATGCCCTCGTCATCCGGGTGACCGGAGGGGATGTCTGGGTCCGGATCGGGGCGACCGTGGTCGCCTGCTCGCTCCGGGGCCGCTTCCGGGTGAAGGAAAAATCCCTGCAGGTGGTGGCCGGCGACCGGGTGGAGGTCCGGCGCGAGCCGTCGGGGAGCGTTGCGCTGGAGAAGGTGCTCCCGCGCGCGTCGTGGCTCTCGCGCCACGCGGACAGGGGCCGCGGGAGCCGGCTCATCGTCGCGAACGTGGAGCGGCTCTTCGTGGTGGCGTCGCTCGGCGAGCCCCCGCCGCACCCCGAGTTTCTCAACCGCATACTCGCCGCCGCCGAATGGGGCCATGCGCCCGCGGTCGTCGTGCTCAACAAGACCGACATGGGGGGAAAGGGCGAGGTGGCGGCATTCCGTTCGGTCTACGAGGGCGCGGGCTACGACGTGTTCGAGACCTGCGCGGCCAGCGGCAGCGGCGTGGACGCGCTGGCGGCGCTCGTCGGGCAGGGGGTCTACGCCTTCGTCGGCGAGTCGGGCGTGGGGAAGAGCTCCCTCCTCAACCGCCTGGACCCCGCACTCGACCTGGACGTGCGCGAGGTGGGCGAGCGGACCGGCCGTGGCCGGCACACCACGGCGTATTCGCAGCTCTTTCCCTTCCGCAAAGGCTTTCTCGCCGACACGCCGGGCATGCAGACCTTCCAGTTTCCCGGGGACGACCCGGACGGCGTCGCGGAGTGCTTCCCGGAGATCGTGCGCATGGAGACGCGCTGCCGCTTCGACCCCTGCAGCCACACCCACGAACCGTCCTGCGCGGTGAAGGCGGCGGTGGAGACGGGAGCGATCGACGCGGCGCGCTTTGCGAGCTATGTCGAGATCGTGCGCGATCTGCGCGAGCGCGCGGCCAACAAGCAGTGGTGAGCGCATGGGACGCGTGAAGACGCTCGAACGCTCCGGGAAACGCGCGCTCATGGCCGGCGTCGGACGCGCGTTGCGCGCGCGGCCCATCACGGCGGAGCAGTTTCGCGCGATGCGCTTCGAGCGCATCCTCGTCATTCGCCAGCACAACCAGATGGGCGACATGATGCTCGCGATCCCGGCCTTCCGCGCCATCCGTGAAACCTTCCCGTCCGCCCGCATCGGCGTCGTCTCGTCGACGCTGAACCGCGGTGTCCTTGCCAACAGTCCGTACGTGGACGACATCTACACGTACGACAAGAAGAGCCCGGCCCGCTCGCCCGGGCTGGTCCGGAAGCTGCGCGCCCGCCGCTTCGACCTTGCCATCGTGCTGCACACGGTGTCGTTCTCCTTCACCAGCGTCGTTCTCGCCGTCCTCTCGGGCGCGCGCGTGCGCATCGGCTCCACGTCGGCGCGCGTGGGCGAATCCCTCACCGGCAGCTACCTCAACCTGACGCTGCCGCTCCCCTCGGACACCGAGCTCGCAACCATGAACGAGGCGGAGCACAACCTCCACCCGCTGCGCGCGGTCGGCATCACGACCGCCGATATCGCGCCGCTGCTCGTGCCCGGCCCCGGGAGCGAACGCTGGGCGGAGGATGCGGCGGCCGCGTGCTGGAAGGACGGAACGGTGCGCCTCGCGGTGCACCCCGGCGCGGGCAAGGCGGAGAACATCTGGCCGCCGGAGCGATGGGCGCGGGTGGTGGACGACCTGGCAAGTGAGCGCGACGTGACCCTCGCGGTGATCGAAGGCCCCGCCGACGCCGCGTCGGTGGGCGCGTTTCAGTCCGCCTGCAGTGTCAAGGGTACCGTGTTCCGTGGCCGGCCCATCCTGGACGTGGCGGCGCTCCTGCGGCGGGCGGACCTCGTGCTGTGCAATGACACCGGGGTGATGCACGTCGCGGCCGCCGCGCAGGCGCGGGTGCTGGCGGTGTTCGGCCCGACCGACCCCTTTCGATGGGCGCCGCGCTGCGAGGGGCTGCATATCGTGCGGTCGCCGGGGGGGCGGCTGCTGTCGCTCGGCGCGGACGAGGTGGTGGCGGAAGCGGCGCGGCTCCTGGATGCGCGTGCGACGGGCTAGTAGCGCGGGCTCAGCGTGATGCGGAGCGGCAGGGTGACGTTCGGCTCGACGGTCACCTCGGATGACCACGTGAAGTGGTTCTCCTTCTTGATGGTGAGCGTGTGCGTCCCCGCGTCGACTTCGATGGGGCGCATGATGGGCGTGACGCCGATGAGCGCGCCGTCGATGTACAACTCGGCTCCTTCCGTCGTGGCGAGGCTGATGATTCCCTTGAGCTTCTTGAGAATCACCGTCCGCTTCGACGTTTCTCCGGCGGTGATGCGCAACGATTCCGCGTACGGCTCGAACTTGTCGCTGCGGCACTCGACGGAGTGCAACCCGGCGTTGAGGGTGAGCCGCAGCGTCGGGTTGGCGAGTCCCCGGTAGACCCCGTTCACGTACACCTGCCCCGACGGTTCCACGTCCACGAGCAGGTAGCCCTCGCGAAAGCGTTCCGGCTCCTCGGTCTGCGTCCTGGCGGGCGTCGCCTCCGTGGGCTTTGGCGCGGGCTCGGAGGCAACCTCGGCCGGAGCCGGGTTGACCGGTTGCTCGTTGGGCTTTTCCTGCGGCTTCGCGGAAGGGTCGACCCACGGCATGGCCGGCGCCGGGTTCCCCGCGGTGTCGCCCGCCACGGGTGCGGGCCCGCGCGCCGCCGCCGTGTCGGGCCGTGCAGTCGCGCCCGTGTCCGCCGCACTCGCCGGCGCCTTCGGGATGTCGGCGGCGCCGAACAGGTCGGCGCTCCATTCGTCACCCATGACGGAATTCTGGACGCGGCCGGTGACCGGCGCGTCCGCCGTCAGCCCCGGGATCGTGCCGGGGCCGAACTGGAAGTACGCCACCGCGGCGCAGGCCACCGCCGCCAACAGGCTCACCGTGGTCCACACCGGTCGTTTCGACTTCCGGCGGGCCATGGCGGAACTGCGCGACTTGCGCGGGTTGATGCCGGTTTGCGCCATCGGGGTGGGGGCGAGCGACAGCCCGCGCGAAAGACTGTTGCGGTCGAGCAGCATCGGAATCGCCGCGAGCGCGCGGTTCAGGCCCTCGAGGCCCAGCGCCTGCTCGATGGACTCGCGGAACGCGCGTGCCGACTGGAAGCGCTCCTCGCGATTGCGCGCGAGCGCCTTGGCCGTGATCTCCTCCGCCGCCAGCGGCACCGCGGGGTTGAGCTCGCGGATGCCGGGGATCTCCTTCTTGAGGATGTTCTGGATGACGCCCATGTAGTTCTCGCTCGCGAACGGCTGCTTCCCCGTGAGGAGCTCATACAGCATCGTTCCGAGCGAGAAGAGGTCGCTGCGCTGATCGACGCTCTCGCCGAAGGCCTGTTCGGGCGACATGTAGAGCGGCGTCCCGAGGATCGTGTCCACGGCCGTGTGCATCGAGCTGCCCTGCGTCAACTTGGCGAGGCCGAAATCGGCGATTTTCACGCCGCCCGTCTTGGTGAGCATCACGTTGCCCGGCTTGATGTCGCGGTGGACGATGCCCTTGGCGTGCGCGTGTTCGAGCCCGCGGCAGACCTGGTGCGTGAGGGCGAGGGCGATTTCGGGGTTGATGGGCCGCCAGCGCTCGAGCACATCGCGCAGGCTCTCGCCCTCGATGAACTCCATCACCATCTGGTAGCAGTCCTTCTCGACGCCGAAGTCGATCACGCGGACGATGTTCTCGTGGTCGAGCGACGCGGCCGCCCTGGCTTCCAGCACGAAACGGCGCGTGAAGTTGTCGTCGGTGGTGAGGTGCTGGTGGAGGCGCTTGATGGCCACCACCCGGTCCAGTGAGAGCTGGATGGCCTTGTAGAGCACCGCCGTCCCGCCGGACGCGACGGTTTGAATGATCTTGTAGTTCAGTCCGTCAGTCACTGCCGCACCCCCTACGCACTACCTCGCCAGCACGAGACGCTCCGCCAGATAGGACGGAAGACCGTTGGACAGAATCTTTCCCTGCGACTTGGAGACGTCGTAGGGGACGCGGATGAACTCCAGCGAGCCGGCCTCCTCGTCCAGGACGACCAGGCACGCGTCCGGGTTGGAGTCGCGCGGCTGTCCGATGGAGCCCACGTTGACGAAGTAGCGGCAGTGGTCCGCGACGGTGATGCGCGCGTCGCGCACGACCTCCATGCGGCCCTGGCGGGTGTTCATCGCCACCAGCACCGGCAGGTGCGTATGCCCCACGAAGCAGAAGCGTTGGCCGATGCTCGCGAACACCTCCGCCACGTCCTCGAGAGTCCGGATGTACATGAACCGGATCGGGTCGATGGGGGAGGCGTGCGTGTAGCAGTAGTCGCCGTCGATGTACTGGAGCGGAAGGTTCGAGAGCAGCTCGCGATCCTCCGCGGTGAGCTGCTCGCGCGTCCAGTCGATGGACTCCCGCGCGATGGTATTGAAGTCGTCGGTGGAGATGATCCCCGATACCGCCAGGTCGTGGTTGCCGGCGAGCATGAGGTTCGCCTTGTCGCCGGCCAGCTCGATGCACGGCTCGGGATCCGCGCCGTATCCCACGAAGTCGCCGAGACACATGAGGTGGTATGGCTCGAAGCGGCGCGCCGCCTCGAGCGCGGCCTGCAGAGCTTCAAGGTTCCCGTGGATGTCTGACATCAGGACGTAGCGCATTCGGTGCCTCCACGCTCTACTCGTGAAATACGAACAACTCGCTCGCGATCTGGATCTCGTCGTTGTCCTTGAGCTCCACTTCCTTGACCGACCGGCCGCGCACCTTGACCGCGCGCATCCCGCCCACGCGGCGCAGCACCACGCGGCCGTTCTCCCGCGTGATCTCGGCGTGCCGGGAAGCGACGAACATGCCGTTCACCCGCACATCCGCGTCCTCGTCGCGACCGATGGTGACCGCCTCGTCGGCGATCTCGACCACGCGGTCGCCGTAATCGGTGTGGATGACGAGGCGCGGGGTCCGCTCGCGCGTCGGGGCGGACGCCCGGGCCTGCATGGCCGGCGCCTCCTGCGTCTTGTTGGTGTGCGACACGGAGCTGCGCGAGATGATCATCGTCTGGTCGAAGCCGGCGATCGTCTCCGGCTCCGGTATCGCGTGGCCGCTGGGCACGCGGAACACGATCGTGTGCTTGCCGATGGAGATCTCGTCGCCGTCCTGCAGCGTCTGGTGGGGGGTGCGCTCGCCGTTGACCACGGTGCCGTTCAGGCTGTCGCAGTCGCGGACCGAGTACGCGCCCTTCTCTTCCTCGATGACCGCGTGCAGGCGCGAGACGCCGAGGTTGTCGATCACGATGTCGTTGTCCGGGGTGCGGCCGATGCGCAGGCGCGGCCGGTCCATCTCCCAGCGCCCGATTTCGCGGTCCTTGAAGCGCAGGATCACGACCGGCGGCTTGGAGAGGAATACGTCGGCGAAGCGCCCGTTGAAGCTCTCGGGGAGGTTCTTGGCGTCCGGCGCGTAGGAGACGAGGAAGTCCTCGTACAGGCTGACGTTCATGGGGCGCTCGGCCGCGTTCGAGTAGACCTTGATGAGAAAGTCCTCGCGGAACGACGCCTCGCGCGGCGCGGTGATGGACTGCTCCCAGCAGAACGCCGCCGTCTTGCCCTTCTCGTAGCGGAGCATGGCGAGGAAGTCCTCGCGCGTCGCCGCGACGATGCAGCTCTTGCCTTCCTTCTCGATGCGGTCGAGCAGCTCATCCAGGTCGACGAGCGACGTCATGACGCGCAACGCGGGCTTCTTCTGCGCCACCACCAGGACGGAGTGGATGATCTTGGTGTTGAGTTCGTACCACGTGGCGCGGGGAAAGCTCATGTTGGTCGCGCCGAGGAGGAAGTCGCGGATCGACGTGGCGGCGAACGCACCGCCGTTCAGCTCCGCCGCCGCATAGATCTGACGCTCACGCACGAAGAGAAAGCGCTGGCTGAGGCTGTCGTAGATCTCGAGGACGCAGGGCTTCGCCGTGCTCGCGTCGATGGTGGCGCGCATGAGATCGTTGAGCGTGGCCCGGGTGACCTCGCCGCTCTCGCCGATTTGCTTCGTATGTGGAATCGTGATCTTCACGCGGTGACCTTCCTCGTCCGGACCGATCGGGAAACACCTTGTCAGCGAACAAGAAAGGGCAAGTTCCATGCCACCGCACTGCGCCCCGGCGGCGCGGGCCGGGGGGCGAAGTGCGCGTGCGGTCGCGGCCGGGCGCGCACGCGGGGCCGGCGCGGAAAGGTGAAGATCGCGGAATGCAACGACACCGGCGCGTCCGTGAGCGCTTCCCGGCAGTTGCTTTCCGTTTCCAGCAAGGGTGGAAGATGGCGTCCGCAGGCCCAGAAGGTCGCGTCGTCGCTTGACGCGCGTGGAGCCGCCGTGCTATAATCCGCCAGTCCTCACGCCAAGGATTAGAGCACGTGTTCGCAGCCAACATCTGAACGGAAACCAGGGGAATCCACCGGGCAGCCATGCGCGGTGGGTTTTGCTTTTGAAAGGGGGACCGGAAGCTTGCGGATAACTGGTAAAGTAAAGTGGTTCAACGAAAACAAGGGTTACGGTTTCATTCTCGGTGACAACGGGAAAGACATCTTCGTTCACTACTCCGAGATTCGCGAGGACGGCTACCGCACGCTGGCGGAGGGAGAGGTCGTCGAGTACGAGTTGATGGATAGTCCGAAGGGTCCTCAGGCGAAGGGCGTCCTGCGCAGTCAGAAGCGCGGACAGGACGCGGCGCCGAGCATGGAGGCCGCCTAGTTTAGAGACTCGTTGTTCTGCTAGGAACGCGGATCCCCGTACCAGCGACACGTCGCTGCTACGGGGATTCTGCTTTTCGGAGCGGACCCGGCCGGTCCGGCGTTCAGCCCAGGTTCTTGAGGCTGCGCAGCGCCGTCTCGTTGGCGGGATCGAGCTCGATGGCCCGCTCCCACGCCTTGCGCGCCTGCTTGCGGTCGCCGAGCTTGAACCATGCGTTGCCCAGGTTCGTGTACGCCGAGCTGTTGTTGGAGCTGCGCGCCAGAGCCTCGTTGTACATCTCGATCGCACGATCGTACTCGCCCTGCTTGTAGTACACGTAGCCGAGGTTGTTGTATGCCGCGTGCAGCTCGGGGTTGATCTGGATCGCACGCGTAAAGGCGTCGGCGGCGAGCTGCGATTCTCCCTGCTCGGTGTACACGAGCCCGAGGTTGTTGTAGCACTCGGCGAAGGTGTCGTCGCGGTTGACCGCTTCCAGGAACTGGTCGCGGGCGAGCGCGAGGTCGCCGTTGTGGAAGCTCGTCACGCCGAGGTTGTTGAACTTCATCGCCTCGCGACGGCGGTTCTGCGCGCCCGGGTCGTCGCTCTTCTTCTTGGAGCTCTTGACGACCTCCATCAGCTCGCCCCAGTTGCGCTCCATGCGATCGAGGTTCTCGACGGTGCGCGCGACGTTTGCGTCCACCGCTTCGATCTTCGCGGACACCTTCTCCAGAGCCGCGCCGCCGTCCGTGGTGTTCATCTTCGCGGCCGCGCCTTCGAGCGCGTCGAGCCGCTTTGCCAGCGACTGCCAGTGGGTGCGGATCTCCTTGAGGTTGTCCTCGAAGGACATCACGAGGTCGGAAACGGTCGTGGTGAGGGTCTCGAAGCCGTCGTTGCGCGCGTCGATCGTGTCCTTGATCTCGGCTACGCCGTCGCGGATCGTGTTCATGCGCTCGTCACGATTGTCCTCTTCGTCCATGAACGCGATGATGCGCTTCTCCACGTCGGAAACCAGCTTCGAGAAAGACTCCGTCTGCCGTTTCTCGGAGTCGCCGAAGCTCGAGATCAGCTCCGTGACGCTCTTGGTCTGGAACTTCCAGAACTTGTCCAGCTCGCGGGTTACCGTGGCCGCGGTGGCGTCCTTCTTGTCGCGGTCGGCGCCCGCGCTCAGCTCGGCGACGGCCTTCGACTGCTGGCTGACGCTCTCCAGGATGGAGTCGAACGTGCACTCGCCGTCCTTGGTCCGGTAGAACCGGCAGGTGTCGCGCAGGCAGTAGAGGTGCGACGCGGTGGCGGTCGCTTCGTTTCTCGCCTTCGTCGTCGCCCGCGCCGGCCTGCGCTCCGTCTTGACGCCGCCGGATTCTCCTTCGTCGTAGCCGAGAACGACGACGTCACCCGCCGCGCGCGGCGCGGGCGAGTCGATCTCGAGGACGTTTCCCTCGGCTCCCAGCATGTGCGACATGAACGGGCAGATCTTCATGATAAGTCTCCTTGAACCTCAGGACGAATCGACGGCTAATTTCTGGAAGCGTCGTCGCGGGTGGCGATAACGTCGGATGATTCCCGGAAATGCCTAGCATAGTCCGTGCCGGGGCGGACCGGCGCGGACGCGAGTCAGTCGAGCGAGCCGGTCTTTTCGAGCACGATCGTCTCCTGGCTCTGCTCGCTCAGGTGCTGCTCGAAGTTCGTGCGCGCCAGGCGGGCATATTCTTCCCGCTCGGGATAGGCCTCCGCCAGACGTGTCAATGTCTCGTGGGCGGCCGCGAAATCGCGGACCGCGCGCTGACAGACCGCGAGCTTGAACCACACGCGGCGTCTCTGCTCGTCGGAGAGCCCGGGAGCGTCGAGACGCGCGAGGATCTTCATCGCGGGCAGGGGACGGTTGCACAGTATCAGGTGCTCGGCCTCGAAGTAACGCCGGGCAAAATCTTCCGCGTCGTTGCGCGGCTCGTACGCGAGCAGCTCGCGCAACTCGGCGACGCGGCCCTCTTCCGCCGCCGTCTCCATGAGCGCGATCACGCGCTCCCCGTCCAGGCGGCCCTCGCGGTACCAGCCGATCAGCCCTTCGAACGTGTCCGGCAGCGGCGGTTCCTCCGGGGCGCTCGGCTCCGGCGCTGCGGCCGCCTGCGTGTCCTCGCGGTCGACATGGAAGAACGCGGCGGCGCCCGCCGTGTACAGCTGCCGGGCGACGTTGGCCACGTGCGCCTCGGTGATCGGCGGCGTGGCCGGGGTGCTCTCGGGCGCGGCCGCAGACAGCGGGGGTCGCGACGTCACGGAGGGACCGTCGCTGAGCTCGAATCCCGAGTCGTCGTCCGTTGGCGCCGGGGTCTCGGGGAGGGCCACTGGCTCGACGGACCCGGCCGCGACGACGTCTTCGTCGTCGAAGGAGATCTCGCGCGTCTCCATGAACTTCCTCGGCGCAGCGCCCGGCGTCGCGGCCGTGAACGCCAGGGGCTTCTGCGGTGCGGGCGACGGTGAAGCCGGGGCAGCCCGGGGCGCGGCCTTCGGCGCCGGCTTCGGCGCCGAAGACGCCAGCTCGAATCCGCTGCTGTCGAAGGTCTGGAAGCCGTCGCCGTCCCCGTCGGCGGCACTGGCGCCGGTCCCGGCGCCGGCGTCCGATGCCGCGTACTCGCGGCAGAGCGCGTCGAGCCGCCTGTCCGCGGTGCGGTGCGGATCGAGCAGGGCGAGCACCGCCGGCACTTCCTGCGGGGCGGTCGCACACACGCCCTGCAGGATCTCGGCGGCACGTTCGTACTTCTTCCGTTCGATGGCGAGCGTGGCGTGAAGCACCCTGATCTCCGGGGTCAGGACCCCGTCGCGCGAGCGGGTCTCGAGCCAGTCCAGCAGGGCGTCGCTGCTCCCGGCACGCTGGTGGAGCGGGCGCAGGATCTCCAGCGCCGCGTTGGACTGCTCCAACGTCAGCGCCGCGTCGAGTGCCAGCCACGTGCACGCGTTGACGCCGTTGGCCGGATCGATGTACGGCCGCACGAGCATCAACACCTCGCGCCCGGCGTCCTCCACGCCGGCGAGATAATCACGCAACACCGCGGCGGCCTCGTCCACATCACCTTTGATCAGGCAGACCTCGGCGAGCGCGCGCTCCGCGCGGGTGCGCGCCTTGCTGGTTTCGCGCAGAACCCGCAGGCGGTCGGCGCACAGGGTCGCGACCGGCGGCTCCAGGCGGGCGGCCTCGACGAAACGCCCGATGCCCTCCAACTCCCCGCCCGACGCGCACTGCGCGCAGGCGTGCGCGAAGCGAACCCGGCCGGATTTGGAGTGACGGCCTTCGAGCGAGGCCAGGAACGGCGTCAGGATGGCCTGTTCGACGGGCTTCTCGTCGAGGATCTGGACGATGGCCGTCATGGCCTCCTTCATGTTGCCGAGCCGGATCGACAGGAGCGCTGCCATGAGCTCATTGGTCAGGAGCTCGCCGCGCAGCGCATAGCCGCCGTGGCTCGCCGACTTGAGGGACTGCTTCTTGGTGCGCGTGCGCGCGAGCAGGTCGCGGACGGTGTGCTCGGGAACCCGGTCCAGATGATCCAGCGCCGTCACGAGATCGCGCAGCTTGATCGAATTCTCCACCACGAAGCGCGCGAGCGCCGGGTCGTGGACCGCGACGAGCTTGTCGCGCACGAACGCGGCGATGCGCTCCCTGTCCTTGGTGAACCTGTCCTGGACGGTCTTGAGAAACTGGGTCGCGTGCGCCACCTCGCCGCCCTCGAGACACGCGTCGATCGCGTCGAGGTGGAGGTCCAGCTCGTCGGGAAACGCAAGAATGGCCTGCTCCAGACGCTTCACGGCCTTGGCATGCTGGCCGCGCTTGCGCTCCTGGAGGGCCTTCTGCTGGGCGGATGCTGCTTTCTCGTTCATGTGTCGTCGACCGGTCGCGCACACGGCGCAGAGTGGCTTAAGCGAATCGCATACCAGAGCGGCCGATCGGGGAGGGATCGGGGTCGTGCGGCATAACCACTTGCGGTGAAGCAGGATAGATACGCGGTTCCTCCGGCGCCGCGGGGCCCCGCGCCTGCGGGGCCGGCTGCAATTTGCACGCGCCGGCGCGGGAGCCGTTGCGCGCGCGCCGGGGCTCAAGTATCATTCCTTTCAAATAGTTGCGAATGTGGGGCGGATCCCGTCGCGGGACGGGGTGACGCTCGGCCATCATCTATAGTGCGTCGGCGAACCGCCGTCGGTCGACCCCGCACACCACCTCGACAGCGTTCATCGTGACTGGAATCTTTACCCTGTCCGTCCAGTGCCGGCTGGCGTCGTCGCACGTCCTGCCCGGTTGCCCGCCGTGCGACCGGCTGCACGGCCACACCTGGACCGTGCGTGCGTTCTGGGAGTTCCACGGTCTCGACCAGCACGGGATGGGCGCCAACTTCCGCGACCTCAAGGCGCTTCTGGGGCGCGAGGTGCACGACCGGTTCGACCACCGGCACCTCAACGACATCGCCCCCTTCGATCGCCTGCCTCCCACCGCGGAGAACCTGGCGCGCGAGGTGTTCACGATTCTCCGCGAGCGCCACCAGCCCGGCCCGAACGGACGGCTTGCCCGCGTCGAGGTCTGGGAAGGCCCCGAAGCCTGCGCGGCCTACGCCGAGCGATGACGCGGCGCCTGCAGAGCATCGCGCTCGTGAGCGGCGGGCTCGACTCGCTCGTCTCGCTCGCCCGCGCCGCGCGCGAACGCGACGTGCGGCTCGTGCTCTTCTTCGACTATGGACAGCGCGCGCGCGTGAGCGAGCGCGTGTCCGCGATGAGTGCCGCGAACTACTATGGAATCCCGTTCGCCGACGTCGACATCCGCTGGCTGGAGGCGCTCTCGCCCGCGGGCATGCAGAGCACCGGCGACGACGGGGCACCGCTGCGCACCCTGGACGACGTGTGGATCCCGAACCGCAACGGCGTGTTCGTGAATATCGCCGCCGCGTACGCCGAGGGCCGCGGCTGCGACACGGTCGTGACGGGATTCAACCGGGAAGAGGCGGAGGAGTTTCCCGACAACAGCGGCGAGTACGTGTCGCGCGTCAATGCGGCGCTGGAGTTGTCCACGCGCAACGCGGTGCGGGTGGAGAGCTTCACCATCGACCTCGCGAAGCGCGAGATCATCCGCCTCGGGCTGCAGTTGAAGGCGCCGCTGTCGATCGTGTGGAGCTGCTACCGCGGCGGCGAGCGCATGTGCGGCGAGTGCGCGTCGTGCGCGCGCCTGCGCGCGGCGCTGGAGTCGCTGCCGGCCGAAGAACGCCCCGTCATCGAGTTCTCCGCGTGAACTTCGCTTTTCGCATTCTCGACGGCGTCGTGCCGTACACCGGCCTCGAGCTCCGCAGCGGCTGGGTCGCGGCCCGGACCGGCCTCGCGGGCGACGCGGCGGCGGCTTTCGTCGGGCCGTGCGAGGTGCCCAACGAGCACCTGGTCGACCTCGACGACGCGCGCGCCGGCGCCTTTATCCGGGCGGCCTCGATGGCGCACGTGATCGCCGAGCACCGCGGCTGCCGGCTCGCGCAGGCGGTGCTGCGCCAGCGCCTCCTGGTCTGCATCCTCGCGGAGGTGCTCGGAACGCCTCGCGTGCGGCGCGACGGCGACGACCTGTACTGCGAGGGCCGCAAGCTCACGGTGTCCATTGCGGCGCCCTGTCCGCGCGGCAGCCTCATCCACCTGGGCATCAACGTCGACCCCACCGGCGCCCCCGTCCCGGCGGTGGGCCTGGACGAGCTGAAGCTCGACGCAGTAAGCGTGCAGACGGAGTTGCTGGCGCGTTACGCGCGCGAGCTCGCCTCCATCGCGCACGCGGAGACAAAGGTGCGGACGGTCCTCTAATGGCAGAAACGAAGGAAGACGTGACGAACCACGCGCGCACCGCCCGAACCCGACTCACCGGGTACCTCTCGGAGATGTTCTGCTCACTCCAGGGCGAAGGACTCTTCGTGGGCGAGCGCCAGGTGTTCGTGCGCACCGCGGGGTGCGTCGCCACGTGCTCCTGGTGCGACACCGTGTACAGCAAGGTGCAAACGCCGCGCTTCGTGACCCACACCGACGACGGGAACGGGAAGAAGTCGTGGCGGCCGAATCCCGTGAACCTGGACGACGTAGTCGCGGACGTAACCGCCTTTGCGGGCGCACAAGCCGTGACGAACGTGAGCATCACCGGCGGCGAGCCGCTCGAGCAGCCCGAGTTCGTCGCCGCGTTGGCGCGCGAGCTGCGCGCGCGCGGGCTGCGCATCCACCTGGAGACCGCGGGTCTGCACGGCGAGGCGCTGCGGTCCGTGATCGATCACGTCGACGTCATCGCGATGGACGTGAAACTCCCGTCCGCCACCGGCGTAGAGCACTGGGACGACCACCGCGGCTTTCTGGAGACGATCCGCGACCACCGCGACCCGGCGCGGGTCGTGTTCGTCAAGGTGGTGGTGGACCTGAAGGGGACGGTGGCGGAGATCGAGCGCGCGGCGGAACTGGTTGCGGAGTTCGACCGCGGCATTCCGCTGATCCTCCAGCCCGAGAGCGGCACGCTCTTCGGCCGCGGCGCCACGGCCGAGACGGCGCGGACGCTGCTCGACCTCGTCGACGCCGGCGCGCGATCGGCCGCGCGGAGGCTGAACACGGTCCGCATCATTCCCCAAACCCACAAGGTGCTGCACATCCGATGACACCTGATATCCTGACCGCGGCGGTGAGCCTGGTGGCCTTCATCTTCTCGGTGGTCGTGCACGAGAATGCGCACGGGCTGGCGGCGGAGCGTTTCGGTGACTCCACTGCGCGCGACCTCGGGCGCATCACCATGAATCCGATTCCGCACATCGACCCCATCGGGAGCCTCTTGCTGCCGATCGCGGCGTTCGTCTCCGGCGTTCCGTTTCTCGGCTGGGCGAAGCCGGTTCCGGTCAACCCCGCCAACCTCCGCAATCCCGTGGTGCACAACGCCTACGTCGCCGCGGCCGGACCGGCGAGCAACTTCCTGCTCGCCCTGGCGGCGGCACTCCTGTGGATCGTCGTGGGGGTCGCGTTCAAGTACGTGCCGGGCCTCGCCGAGAACGGCGAGCGCTCGTTCCTCTTCTTCAACACGCTCTGCTACAGCCTGATCACGGTCAACTGCGTGCTGGCCATCTTCAACCTGCTTCCGATTCCGCCGCTCGACGGCCACTGGATCCTGATGCGCTACCTTCCTCCCGGTCCGCGCGAGGCACTGGCCTCGGTGGGGCGCTGGGGGTTCCTGGTTCTGATCGCGCTCCTGTGGAGCGGGATTCTCTGGCGCATCATCGGGCCGCCGCTCTCGCTTGCGGTCGCGGGGTACCATGCGCTGGTGATGGTCGTGCTGCGCGCGATCTGAGGGCCGGGAAGAGAAAACCCCCCGGATCACCGGGAGGGTTCCCTGCTGCGTACACCCGAGGGAGCGACTAGTTCTGCTCGTCGGGATCCTGTCCCCTGCGATTGGGGACGGGCGTGCGGTTCGTGATCACGACCGCCGCGTAGTTGCTCTCCGCGTTCTTGGTGCTGACCGAGGTCACGCGGTACTCGTACTCGCGGGCGAATGCCGCCCCGCCGTCCGTGTAGGACGCTTCCCCGATCACGTCGGGATTGAGACGCGCGATCGCGCTGTTCTCGCGATCGAAACGATACACGTTGTAACCACGCACGTTCGCCTGGGAGCTTGGAGTCCAACTGACGCGGATGTCGCCGCCGTTCACGATCTCGGCCTGCACGTTCGTCGGCGCCAGCACCGGCGCTTCGTTCTGCTCGACCGGTGCGACGGTTTCATCGGCGCAGCCGGCGAGCATCGCGGTCAGGGCGAGCAGCGCGAACGCGAGCGTAATGTGCTTGCGAAACGCCATGATGAGTGCCTCCTCAATCTGGGCGCGACACGGTGCGGTCATCCGATCGCGTCTCCTGCTTGCTTGCGATTGCTCATGGCTGCGGGGCAGTGCGGTGAACTACGTACAACAGATGCTTGTGCGGCGACTACCCCGCAGCACGGTTGCTTCGTTCAGCAACTGACGTACCAATGCGCGTACGGCCGCATGAGGACGCCGCTTTCTCTCCCGTGCCTCGTCTTCCGCGGAAACGCAGGAGGGCTGCCCGGCGCGCGAACGTCCCGGATCATCCCCATGGTGGCGCGTCGCACCGTGCGCCGCCTCTCACAATGAGGCGGGGCGTTGCGTTTCGGAGACGCCGCCAAAAACCCCTTGACCTGTCACGAGTTATGGGGCAATATGGCCGGCAACGGTTTCGCCCCCCGCGGGCAAATTCAAGACTAGGAGGCTCGCCCGATGACCAAAGCCGAAATCGTAGAAGACATCGCCAGCAAGACGGGTCTCACCAAGAAGGACGTCGCGACGGCGATGGACATGTTCCTCGAGTCCATCTCGAAGGCCCTCGCCGAGGGCAAGCATTACGAGATCCGTGGCTTCGGGACGTTCAAGGTCAAGCAGCGCAAGTCGCGCATGGCGCGTAATCCGCGCACCGGCGACGCCGTGCCGGTTCCGGACCGCAAGGTGCCCGTGTTCAAGGTGTCGAAGGAACTCAAGGATCTCGTCGCCAACGCGTAGCGTTTCAATCCCTCCGCATGAATGAGAACGGCACCGCCCGCCGGGCGGTGTCGGGCTTCATGCTTCTCCCGCGACGGCGGAAAGCACACTCAAAATGATAGACCTGCGCAGCGACACCGTCACCCGCCCGACCGCGGCCATGCGCCGCGCCATCGCCGACGCGCCGGTGGGCGACGACGTGTTCGGCGACGACCCCACTGTCATCGCGCTCGAGGAGCGCGTGGCGAAGCTGTGCGGGAAGGAGGCGGCGCTCTTCGTCCCGTCGGGCACGATGGGGAACTTCCTCGGTCTCGCCTCCACCACCGGCCCCGGCGACGAGGTGATCCTCGACCGCCAGTGCCACATCATGAACTACGAGGTGTCGTCGGCCGCGGCGCTGCATGGGCTCCAGCTCAACGCGCTGGACGGGGAGCGCGGTGTCCTGACCGCGGAGACGATCGAACCTCATATAAAGGTGGAATCGCTCCACACGCCCGGCACGCGCGTCATCGCGATGGAAAACACCCACAACCGCGTGGGCGGGCGCATCTACCCCTTCGCGGAGATGAAACGCGTGAAGGCGCTCGCCGAAGGGCATGGGATCGGCGTGCACCTGGACGGCGCGAGGCTGTGGAACGCGCACGTCGCGACCGGCGTGTCGATCGCCGACTACGCTGCCTGCGCCGACACGCTGAGCATGTGCTTTTCGAAGGGCCTCGGCGCGCCGGTGGGCTCGATTCTGGTCTCGCGCCGCGACGTCGTCGGGCGCGCGCGCCGGCTGCGCAAACGCCTGGGCGGCGGCATGCGCCAGGCGGGGATCCTGGCGGCCGCGGCGCTGCATGCGCTCGACCACCACGTCGCGCGTCTCTGCGACGACCACGCGAACGCGAAACGGCTGGAGTCCTTCATCGTGCGGGTGCCGGGCCTGTCGCTCGACTTCCCGGTGGAGACCAACATCGTCGTGTTCCGCGTCGACCCGAAGGCCTGGACGGTGGAGGCGCTCCTCGCGAAGCTCCGCGAGAAGGACGTGCTCGCGGTGCCGTTCGGCGCCGGCCGGGTGCGTATGGTGACGCACCTCGACGTGTCGGCGGCCGACGTGGAGCGCGCGGGCGAGGCGCTCCTCGCCGTCGCGCGCCGCTGAGACGGCGGCGGATCGCCGCCCGCGAGGCGGTCGCACCCAACCGTGATGGCTGATCCCATGTCGAACCCCGGAACCCTCACCCTCGTGGCAACGCCCATCGGCAACCTGGGCGACATCACGCTGCGCGCGATCGAGATCCTCAAGAGCGTGGACTTGATCCTGGCCGAGGACACGCGCCACTCGCGCCGGCTCCTCGTTCACCTCGGCATCGCGACGCCGCTCCAGTCCTACCACGACCACAACGAGGCCCGCGTGACACCCGACCTGGTCGAACGCCTGAAGGGCGGCGCCAACATGGCGCTCATCACCGACGCGGGCACGCCCGGCATCTCCGATCCGGGCTTCTACCTGGTGCGCGCCGCGCTCGCGGCCGGCGTCAACGTGACGATGGCGCCCGGCGCCAACGCCGTCCTGCCCGCGCTCGTGCTCTCGGGGTTTCCGTGCGAGTCGTTCGTGTTCGTCGGCTTCACGCCGCGCAAGCCGGGCGAGCTGGCCGCGGTCATCGAGGCGCTCGCGGAAGAACCGCGCGCCACGGTGTTCTACGTCTCCCCGCACCAGTTCCGCAAGGTGCTCGAGAGGATCGCGGCGCGCTTTCCGGAGCGCGAGATCGCGGTGGCGCGCGAGCTCACCAAACTGCACGAGGAGGTCGTGCGCGGCACCGCCGCCGAGGTGCGCGACCGACTCGGCCCGCGCCAGGAGCGCGGCGAGTTCGTCCTGGTGGTGAAGGGACTCGGCTGGCGCAAGCGCGGCCGCGAGCGCGCGGCGCCGGGCGACGGGGAAGTCCCCGGCGCTTGACGGTGGCGAACGCCCGGTGATAGCGTCCCGCGCGACGCGGACGGGCGCGACATGCAGGAAACACGGATGAACACCGCTCCCCCCCGAATGGACAAGCGCGCCCTGCAGGCGAGCGCGCGCAAAGCCCTCGATCCGATCGTCGCGTTGCTCGCGGCGTTCGGCGTCGCACCCCTCCTGGTGAGCCTGTTCGGCGTGGCGTTCAGCGTCTGGGGTGCGGTGGTGGTGGCGCGCGGCTCGCTGCTGGGCGGCGGGGTGTTCCTGCTGATCGCGGGTCTGTGCGACGTTCTGGACGGTGACCTCGCGCGCCGCACGGGCAAGGCGTCGCCCTTCGGCGCTTTCATCGATTCCACCCTCGATCGCGTGGGCGAGTTCGTCTACTTCGGCGGGATTCTGCTCTACGTGGTGGGGCGCGCCAACGGATACGCCAACTGGGAGCCGATCGTCATCCTGCTCGCGCTGATGGGTTCCGTGCTGACGAGTTATGCGCGCGCGCGCGCCGAGGGGATCGGGGTCGAGTGCAAGGTGGGGGTGATGGAGCGGCCCGAACGGATCGCGCTCCTGGCGCTGGGCCTGATCGCGGGGTACCGTTTCCTCATGGCCGTCATGATCCTGCTCGCGGCGACGTCGCTCTTCACCGTCGTGCAGCGCGTGCGCCACGTCCACCGCGCGTCGGCGCCACGCGCGCCGCGCTGATTCAGTCGACCCCGATCGCGGTGACGACCGCGTCGTGCACGTCGTCCACGCTCATCGTCCCGTCGATCCGAACCACCGTCCCGAAACTCGCCTCGTACTGCCGCTGCAGCTTCTCGTAATTGCGCGCGATCGTCTCCAGGTGCGCCCGGTTCTCGTAGATCGTCGTGTCACCGCGGCGGGCGGCCACGCGCGCGAGGCACACGTCCACGGGTGCCGCGAGGAACAGGGTCACGTCGGGAACGGCGCACCCCTGGTTGACGTCGATGACCCATTCCGCGCGGATGGCCGGGTCGAGCGTCTGATAGGCCATCGACGAGAATACGTAGCGGTCGCACACCACGTGCTCGCCCGCGTGCCGGCGGGACTCGATCACTGCCGAGTGGGCGAGCCGGTCGGCGCCGAACAGCAGCCCCATCACCTTTTCGCTGGGCCGGTACGGCGAGCCGTCCGCGGCGCGCTCCGTTCCGGTGAGGAGGCGACGGATGAATGTGCCGATGGGATCGGAAGTTGGCTCGTTCGTGAGGAAACTCGGGGCGCCCTTGCGCGTAAACAATGCCTGGAGCTTGGCGGCCTGGGTGGTGGTACCGGCGCCGTCCAGGCCTTCGAACACGATAAAGCGAGCTTCCCGCGGCATGGTGGGTGATCCCGCCCGGGGGCGGGCGACGCGCCGAGTCTAGCAGGCACCGGCGCCCCGGAAAAGGTCCGGTTGCCGCCCTGTGGCGATTCATTTATATTTCGCCCGCTTAGGCGGGTTGGGGGGCCGGGCGCGTGCATAGGGTGCGCCGCCGCGACCCGAGCGCGGGGAAAATGGAATGTATGTTGCAACTGCCGGAAAAGACGCCGTTTAGACGGCAGGTCGCCCGAGCTTAGGAGGCTCATCCGTGAAGCGCTTCACCCCACGTCACATCATCATAGCCGTTGCCTTCCTCGCCGTATCGGTCGTCGCCTTCGGTTCCTTCGGCCAGAGCAAGACCAGGGACCAGAAAACGGACGTTTACCACGACCTCGAGATCTTCACGAGGATCCTCGAGAAGGTTTCGCAGAACTACGTCGACGAGGTCGATACCCACAAGCTGATCGAAAAGGCCATCGAGGGCATGCTGAGCGAGCTCGACCCGCACAGCCAGTACCTCGCGGACCTCGAGTACGAGGACCTGATGGTGAGCACGCGGGGCGAGTTCGGCGGGCTCGGCATTCTCATTTCATTCCGCGACAACTTTCCCACGGTGATGTCGCCCATCGACGGCACGCCGGCGGAGCGCGCGGGCATCCGCGGCGGCGACCAGATCGTGGAGATCGAGGGCCAGCCCACCGAGGGCTGGGCCGTCGACAAGGCGGTGGGCTTCCTGCGCGGCGAGCCGGGCTCGAAGGTGCGCTTCAAGGTCAGCCGTCCCGGCCAGGCCGACGCGATCGAATACGTGCTGACGCGCGAGGTCATCAACGTCTCCAGCGTGCCCTACCACAGCATGCTCCAGGAAGGCGTGGGCTACATGCGCGTGTCGAACTTCGCCAAGAAGACGGCGCAGGAGATGGAAGATGCGCTCGTCGACCTCGAGGGCAAGGGCATGCGGGCGCTGGTGCTGGACTTCCGCTCCAATCCGGGCGGCCTGCTGCAGTCGGCCACCGAGGTGAGCGAGCTGTTCCTCGACAAGGACAAGCTGCTCGTCTACACCAAGGGCCGCCTCTCGAATTCGAACCGCAAGTACTACTCGACCAACCGTCATGTCCACGGCGGCTATCCGATCGTCGTGATGGTGAACGGCAACAGCGCGAGCGCGTCGGAGATCTTCGCCGGCGCCATGCAGGACTGGGATCAGGCGCTGGTGGTGGGGCAGACGTCCTTCGGCAAGGGCACCGTCCAGACGGTGTTCCAGCTCTCGGAAACGGAAGCGGTGAAGCTCACCACGGCCAAGTACTACACGCCGTCCGGCCGTAGCATCCACAAGGACGAGCGCGAACACGGAGACGGTCAGGACGTCACCGCCATGAACGACGGCGGCATGGACGTGGACGACGTGACCCTCAACTCCGACGCGACCACGTCGGAGGTCAAGGAGCTGCGCGAGGCCAAGGAGAAGCCGGTCTACTACACGTCGAGCGGGCGCATCGTGTACGGCGGCGGCGGCATCACGCCCGACATCGAGTACGAGCCGCGCGAGTACACGGACCTCATGCGCCGCCTGGAGCGCGACGGGCTGGGGTTCTCGTTCGCGGTGGACTATCTCAAGAACCACGAGATCACGGAGAATTTCCGCGCGACGGACGGCATCCTGAACGACTTCTACAAGTTCCTCGACACGAAGAAATTCGAGTACAAGAAGGAAGAGCTGACCGAGGAGAACGTGGACTACATCCGCACCATGGTCGCGCGCGAGGCCGTCAACACCAAGTTCGGTCGCAAGGCGATGTACCGCGTGGTGCTGGATCACGACCCCGAGGTCCAGGATGCGCTCAAGATGATCGAAAAGAACCCGACGCTCAAGGATCTGTTCCGCTTCGCGGAGCAGGAGAAGAGCGTCAAGAAGGCCGCGGTCACGCGCTAGCGCCGGGCGCGGCCCGTTCCCTGGTGAGTGAAATGCGCAAGATCGCCGTCCTATGCGATTTCGACGGCACGGTTGCCCAGGATGACGTGGGCAACCTGCTGTTCCGCACTTTTGCCGCGAACGGCGACGCGGCCGCGGTGGTGTCGAAGTGGCAGCGCGGGGAGATATCCTCGCGGGAGTGTCTGGAGCAGGAGGCCTCGCTCGCGCAGTGCTGCGCCGAGGAGCTCCAGAAGTTCGTCAACGCCCGCCCGCTCGATCCCTACTTCAAGGACTTCCATGACTTCGCGCGCCAGCGCGGGATCGAAGTCGTCGTCCTGAGCGACGGACTCGATTACTACATCGAGCAGATCCTGATCCGCAACGGGCTCGGCGAGATCGAGTTCTTCGCCAATCAACTGCGCCTCGAGGGGCAGAAGATGCGCGTCGCGTTCCCCTGGTATAATCTGCTCGAGTGCACCGACTGCGGCTGCTGCAAGACCCATCATCTGCTGCGCTACCGCGAGGAAGGCTATTTCATCGTGTACGTGGGCGATGGACTGTCCGACCGCTGCCCGTGCGAGAGCGCCGACCTCGTGTTCGCCAAGGGTGATCTGCTCGCGCACTGCCGGCAGAAGGACATCGCGCACGTCGAGTTCCGGAACTTCCGCGACGTCGAGCGCGAGGTGCTGAAGCGCCTGGTGCTGAACGGCGACGCCCCGTCGCCACGCGAGCGCTAAGATCGGCGTCGACAGGACCCCCTCGATTCGATCTAATGGAACGGTCGGGACGCCTCCTGCCGACCATGAACGAAAAACCCTGCTTACTCTGCCGGTCCACCCGGCTGAAGCGCCTCGGGGAGAAGCTCGACCAGACCTACTTCATCTGCGAAGCCTGCGGCCTCGTGATCGGATCCGCGCTCTGGGAGCCGCGCGGCGCGCTGGAGGCCGGGGGCATGTACGACGCCGGCTACCTGGCCAGGTCCGGGGCGATGCACCCCCGGACGACCGCCCGCTATCATGAGATCCTGGATTACATCGAGACCCGGATGGGCGCGGGAAGACGAATGGTGGAGGTCGGTTTCGGCAACGGGCAGTTCCTGCTCGCCGCGCGGGAAAGGGGCTGGGACGTGCTGGGCGTCGAAATCAACCGCGCCGCCTGCGATCACATCGGCCAGTCGCTCGGAATCGCAACGATGTGCGGGTCGTTCGAAGAGGTTTCCGTTGCGCCCGGGTCGATGGACCTCGTCGCCAGCATGGAAACGATCGAACACCTGTACGATCCCGCGAGTTTCGTGCAGCGGTCCCGCGAGGTTCTGAAGAGCGGCGGGATCATCTTCCTGACCACGCCCAATGCCGCGTGCCTGACCCGCGACCTCATCGGCATGGACTGGCGCGGTTACTACCGCGGGCACACCTTGCTGTTCACGGCGCGCCGCCTCGAACGATTCCTCGTCGATCAGGGTTTTGAGGTGATTCGCATGGAGACGCGGACGATCCTGCCGGGCACCGTCATCAATACGTGGAAGTCGCGTCTCCGGGGCAGGGGCAGGTTCGATGCAGGTGGAAAGCCCAACCTGCCGGGCAACATCCGGCTCTCCGATGCGCAGGATCTGCGCGACCGGGTGGAGGCCAACCCGGCTCTGCGATGGTCCAAGGCCGTGCTGAACGGAATCCTCAACGCAACCCGCAAGGGGGAGAAGACGCTGATCTGGGCCAGGAAGCCGTAGGGGCGCGCGTCCGGTTCGGCCTACCGTGGCTCCTGCCGCATTTCATTCGGGTACATCGAATCCGTCAGCTCCGGATGTTCCTTCTTCCACTTCTCGAAGTCCGCCCAAAACGCCGAGTCGTACTGGGTCGAGTCGAAGCGGAGCGGGTACATCGCCGATTCCGGATTCAGGATGGGATGGTCCACCGACTTGTCCGACAGGTTGTAGCGCGGGTCGCCCTTGTAGGTGGTGTAGCCGACGTCGGCCATGAAGTGCACGAGATCCGTCGCGGTGATGCGGCCCCGCTCGGTGTGGCGCACGAGCTCGCTGGTGATGCGCTCCACGTCCTCCTTCGGCACCTCGCCGCGGCCGGCGCGCTGGTAGAACAGGTGGAACAGCTGCTGGATCTCGAGCCGGTGCTCGGAGGGGAGGCTGTCGGGGAGGATGGCGATGAACGCGCGCACCATGCGATCCTGGCGCGACGCCGGCGACTCGCGCCGTTGCCAGGCGATGCCCGCCACGATCCCCGCCACGACCAGGAAGACGATGATGCCCGCCGTGCGCTGCTTCATTCGTCCTCCAATGAATCCAATTGTACGTGGAACGTCAACACAAACGTTGAACGGCGCGCGCGGGAGGAGTAGAATTCCCGATCGTGGGCCTCGCCACCCTCCCCGTCCGCGGGTGTCGGCGTGCGGCCCGCGAGCGAGTCGTCCCCCTTTTCCCGCGAGGCAGTTTGCTCGCCCCCGAGCGGGACCCCTCGGTCGAGTTCCTCAAGAAGTACCAGATTCACGGTACGACGCCCCCACGGCCCGAACCAGCCGAGCCTCGGCGTCGACATTCACAGCCCGTGCATGTGTGCGGGTGGCAAGGAGTGTCTACTATGAGAACGAGGCATTACCCGTCGATCGCAGTATGTATCATCTGTCTGGCGATCATGGCCGCACCCGCGCTCGCGGTGGAAACGTTTACACTGAAACCACAGCGCGCGCCGGTGCAGCCGGTGATCCAGGCGTCTCCCGAGCTCACCCCCTACGAGGTCGAGCAACGGGAGAAGGCCATCGATGTCCTCTACCAGGAGCGACGGGCGCGCTACACGCTGGCGAAGGACCCGACCGCGGGTGGCGTGCTGTACCGCTCACCGCAAACGACCGCGCGCGCGGACCTGCCGGCGGCGCCGGGCACGATGCGCGCGCCGGGGGACTTCACGTTCTTCCGGACCACGACGATGACCGACGTCTTCACCAACAACTCGACCTCGTCGACCAACGAGCCGAGTCTCGGAATGTCGTGCAGCAACGTCGTGTACACCGGCAACTGGTATGGTTCGATATCCAACGATGGCGGCCAGACCTTCACGTTCGTGAATCCCGCCACGTTCTTTCCAACCGCCGCCGGCGGATTCTGTTGCGACCAGGTGGTGTACTACGAGCCCAGCCGCGGGATCTTCTGCTGGTACCTGCAGTACACGCGCGACGGCAGCAACAACAACATCGTGCGTCTCGCAATCTCCGACAACCCGACCACCAACCTCGCCGACTGGTGGTGGTATGACATCTCTCCGCAGGATCTGGGTTACGCGACCAGCAACAACTTCGATTTCCCCGACCTGTCGGCCAGCGACAATTTCCTGTACATCACGACGAACTTCGGGACGGGCAGCACGACCGGCGACCGCGCGCGCGTGATCCGGCTCGACCTGGACGACCTCGCCAACGCGGCGACGGCCTCGGGCGCGAGCTTCGCCTCCTCGCTGGCCAACGTCCGCTGCACGCACGGAGCGGCGGGCACGATGTACGTCGGCACGCAGGTGGACGACAACACGCTGCGCATCTTCAGCTGGACCGAGGCGGGCGCGCTCGCCTCCGTCGACCGTGACGTCGATCAGTACTTCACCGGTTCCTCGGCGCCGAGTCCGGACGGCACGGACTGGGTGGCGCGCGACTTCAACGACATCCTCACCGCGTGGGTCGCGGCCGGCCGCGTCGGCTTCATGTGGGGCTCCGCCCAGGGCGACGGGTTCGCCTGGCCGAACGTGCGCTATGCGGTATTCAACGAGGGCGGCCTGGGCCTGGCCGACCAGGGCCAGATCTGGAACGACGACTTCGCCTGGGCGTACCCGGCCGTCCACCCCAACGACAACGGGGACCTCGGCGGCGTGATCGGCCTCGGCGGCGGCGGCAATTCGGTGCCGTATCCGTCGGTGTCCGCGTGGCTGGCCGACGACTACAACGGGGATGTGATCGCTCCGCTCGAGAGCTACTTCGTATCGCAGGGCGATGACGGCCCGGACAACAACAGGTGGGGCGATTACTACACGGCGCGGCGCAACGATCCCTTCGGCCACACCTGGGTGGCGAGCGCGCATGTTCTGCGCGGAGGCGGAGGCGGCGCCGCCGCCGAGCCGCACTTCACGTGGTTCGGGCGCGAGGCCAATGCGCCGGCCGCGGTTGCGATCACCTGCCCGGGGGATATCTCGGTCGAGTGCTCGCAGCACGGCGGGACGCCGGCCACCGATCCGGCCATCGTGGCGTTTCTCGCCGGCGCTTCGGCGTCGGGCGGTTGCGGCACGATCACGATCACGCACGATGCCCCGTCCTTCTTCGACGAGGGCACCACGACCGTCACGTTCACCGCGACGGACGAGCTCGGGGGTTCCGACCAGTGCACGGCCGACGTGACGATCGTCGACACCACCCCCCCCGTCATCGTGTGCCCGGCCGACATTGTGGTGGAGTGCTCGAGCCACTGCGGGGTGGCGGAGGATGACACGCTGCTCATTCCGTTCTTTGACGGCGTGTCGGCGACGGATGTGTGCGACGACGACGTGGCGATCACCAACGACGCGCCGGATTGCTTCCCGCTGGGGGAGACGACGGTGACGTTCACGGCGACGGACGACGCGGGGCTCACGACGGAGTGCACGGCGACGGTGACGGTGGAGGACACGACGCCGCCGGAGATCGACGTGGTGCTGGACCGGGACGTTCTGTGGCCGCCGAACCACAAGCTGGCGACGGTGTGTGCCACGGTGACGGTGACGGACATCTGCGACCCGGATCCCACGTGGGTTCTGTTCGGTGCGGTGTCGGACGAGCCGGAGAACGACCTGGGCGACGGCCACACGACCGATGACATCCAGGGCGACGTGTTGGGCACGGCCGACGAGTGCATCGAGCTGCGCTCGGAGCGGATGGGTGGGGAGGACGGGCGGAAGTACACGATCTACTACCAGGCGATGGACATGTCGGGGAACGTGGCGTACGACACGGTGTGCGTGCGGGTGCCGCACGACCAGGGGAGTGCGGCACTGGCGTCGACGGGGTTCAGCCTGGACGGGAAGACGTTCACGGGGGCGTCGGAGACGTTCGCGGTGGTCATCCCAACGACGGACGCGGTGGACGCGGCCGAGCTGGAGACGTCGCGGATCTATCTTGGCAACACGGCGGGAGTGATCCGGCCGGCGGAGACGCGGGTGGTGGACGTGAACGCGGACGGGCATGTGGACCTGGCGTTGTTCTACCGGACGGAGGCGGTAGACGTTCTGGTGGGCGCGAGTACGTCGCTGGATCTGAGCGAGTCGGGTTCGAGCCTGACGCGGGAGCGCGGGGACGGGCCTCTGGGGATCCACTACACGACGCGCTCGGGCGTGGACTACCTGGTGGGCAACATCTTCGCGCTGGGCACACCGGTGGAGATGCCGGGCGTGTGGCTCGACATCACGCCGCCGCTGGACGTTCCGGAAGTGACGGACGCTCCGAAGGCGACGGCTTTGTCGTCGATCCACCCGAATCCGTTCAACCCGCAGACGACGGTGGCGTACACGCTGCTCAAGTCGGAGCAGGTGCGGATCGCGATCTACGACGTTCGGGGATCGCTGGTGCGGCGGCTGGTGGACGACTCGCAGCCGGCGGGTGGGTACCAGGCGGTGTGGAACGGTGCGGACGACGCGGGGCGGCCGGCGACGTCGGGGGTGTACTTCGTGCGGATGATCGCGGGGTCGTACAGTGAGACCCGCAAGATCGTGCTGCTGAAGTAGCGGGCCGGCGGTTCCGGTTCAAGGGACGAAGCGGGCTCCCTGCGGGGAGCCCGCTTTCGCTTTCGCCGCGCCGGGCCTTGCGATATACTGCCGCGATTCCCGCATGAACGACACCTCTCAACCAATCCCGGCACGACATTCCATGGATACCAAAAAACTCGGCAACTACGAGATCATCGAGCAGATCGGCGCGGGCGGAATGGGCGAAGTGTTCCGCGCGCGGGACACGCGCCTCGGGCGCGACGTGGCGCTGAAACTCCTGCCACCCGCGTTCGCCGATGATCCGGAGCGCCTGGGGCGCTTCGAGCGCGAGGCGCGCCTCCTGGCGGCGCTGAACCATCCGAATATCGCGGCGATCTACGGGCTGGAGCAGGCGGAGGGGAAGCGGTTCCTGGTTCTGGAGCTGGTGCACGGGGAGGACCTGTCGGCGCGGATCGCGCAGGGACCGATCCCGGTGGAGGAAGCCCTCCCGATCGCGCGGGACATCGCGGAGGCGCTGGAGTACGCGCACGAGCAGGGGATCGTGCACCGCGACCTGAAGCCGGCGAACATCAAGCTGACGCCGGAGGGGCGGGTGAAGGTGCTCGACTTCGGCCTGGCGAAGGCGCTCGAGTCCGATGAAGGACGGGACCCGCGCTTGTCGCAGTCCCCGACGGTCCTGGCGAGCTCGCCGACGGGGGCGGGCGTGATCCTGGGGACGGCGGCATACATGAGCCCCGAGCAGGCGCGCGGCAAGAGCGTCGACAAGCGCAGCGACGTGTTCGCGTTCGGTTGCGTGCTCTACGAGATGCTGACGGGCGTACAGGCGTTCCGCGGCGACACGGTGA
>DASTOO010000145.1:0-9576 GCA_035762505.1 Candidatus Krumholzibacteriia bacterium | reverse complement strand
CGACTCCAGGGGGACCCGCAACGTCAACGCATCGCGCAGTGACACCGGCCGCCTGCGCTTCGATCTCAGCAAGCACGTGGTCACCGTGTTCAAGTGGCTCGGGTGGGATCCGCTCGCCCAGCCGGGCGCGCCCGCCGGGGGAAACCCGCCCGGAACCGGCCAGTCGCCCGGGACCGGCCCGCCCGGCGGCGAACCGCCGGGGGAGACCGATCCGAGCGTCACGGCCTCCGATTCCACCGAGGCGGAGCAGCCCAAGAAGCCGCGACCCGGCGTCGGCAGCGCCGTGAAGGGCATCGGGCGCGTGTTCACGCGCTTCCAGCCCGTCAGCGCGAGCATCCAGCACCGGCTCAGCTCGAACTACGTCCGGATTCCGGACCGACCCGACCTCGCGTACCGGCTCGGCGCCACCACTGCCACCGGGCTCGTGGTGGATGGGTCGCCGCTCGACAAGCCGGACAACCGCCGCGAGGAGTTCAGTTACAACCTGAACAGCAGTGTCCGGCTGATGGAGAAGGCGAACGGGCAGACCATCGACCTGCAGGCGCGCTACGCGCAGAGCACGACCGACAACGATTTCCGCGAGAGCCAGCAGCGCGGGAGCACCAACACGTGGCCCGACCTGCAGCTCAAGTTCGACAACCTGCACGAGTTCAAGCCGCTCCAGCCGATCCTCTCGGGCGGAGAGCTGACCGTCGACTACCGCGAAACGCACAACGAGTCGGGGATCAAGAACGAGCCGCCCACGGTGATCGCCGAGACATTCACCCTCACGCCGTCCTTGAACTTCACGTGGAAGAACGAGTTGACCTCGACACTGAACGTCTCCATGTCGGAGAATTCAAGCAACACCCGCGGCTCGAAGTCGGTCACGAACAGCTTCTCGGTGACGCTGGACCTGCGCAAGAACTTCCGCGCCGGCGGCGGCTTCTCGTTCTTCGGCAAGGATGTGAGTTTCAAGAACCAGATGGAAACCACGCTGCAGGTCGCGTACTCCAAGTCCGGCGGCGAGCGTTTTACGCCCGGGGGGAACACGGGCATCCCGATTCCGTCGACGTCCACCATCCGCGTCGGTCCGCGCGCGACCTATACGTTCAATTCGAACGTCAACGGCAGCGGATTCATCGACTACAGCCGCACCTACACCGAGGCGTCGAACCAGACCATCTCGACGTTCCGCCTGGGCGTCACCGCGGTCATCAACTTCTGATCGGAATCCCGGGAATATGATATGAGAAGAAGGATCACGACCCGGTTGTGGCGCGCCGGCGCGGTGGCGGCGGCCGCCGCCGTCTTCGCCGCGGGAGGCATGGTGGCCGGCGGATGCGGCGCGTCGGAGGCACCCGTGTTCTCCGCGGACAGCGCGTGGGTCCACACCGAGCGACAGGTCGCCTTCGGGCCGCGCGTGCCGGGGAGCCCCGCGCGCGACGCCGCGGCGCGTTACCTCGCCCGCACCCTCGAGCGTTACGGCGCGGAGGTGTCGCTGCAGGCCTTCGCGATCGACGATCCCTACCGTCCCGGCCCGCTGCGGCTCATCAACATCATGGGGAGTTTCGCGCCCGATCGCGCGAAGCGTCTCATGCTCGCCGCGCACTACGACTCCCGCCCGTGGGCGGACCAGGAGGGCGACTCGACCCTGTGGACGACCCCGGTCCCCGGCGCCGTCGACGCGGCGGCGAGTGTGGGCGTGCTCCTCGAGGTGGCGCGCATCGTGGGCGCACGCCTTCCCGCGGACATCGGCGTGGACATCGTCCTGTTCGACGGCGAGGACTACGGCAAGGAGGGTGACATCGAGTACTACCTGCTCGGATCGCAGGGTTTCGTGGCGCGCGCCGCGGGTTACCGGCCGGCCGCGATGATCCTCCTCGACATGCTCGGCGGGCGCGGCACGCGGGTGCGCGAGGAGGGATTCTCCCGCCAGCGCGCTCCCGAGCTCCTCGACTTCGTGTTCGCGCGCGCCGCCTCCCTCGGACTCACGTACTTCGAGTCCGCCGAAGGCGCGCCGATGTACGACGACCACGTGCCCTTTCTGCAGGCGGGCCACCCGGCCATCGACCTGTTCGGGTACGACTATGCGGCGTGGCACACGCTGGGGGACGACCTCGGCCAGGTGGACCGCGACCTCGTGGCGCAGGTCGGAACCCTGATCCGAAGCGTCGTTTACGACTTCCGGTACCCCCCCCGCTGACCGGCCGGCCGCGCCCCTTGCGCACGCCGGCCATTCTGTGCTAGGTTTACCCGCGGAGTGTTGTGAGCGACTTCGAGTGGGCGGGTGGTCTGCCCACTTTTTTGTTGCCCGCCGCCGGACCGGCCCGCCGGTCACACGAAAACGAAACCGCATGAACGAATCCGAACTCGCCAGGCTGATCGTGCCGGAGCTCGAACTCCTGGGCTTCGAGTGCGTCAAGCTCGAGCTGGTCGGAAGCAGCCGCAGCCCCGTGGTCCGGATCTTCATCGACAAACCGGGCGGGGTCACGGTGGGAGAGTGCTCGCTCGCGAGCCGCACCATCGGCTTCCTGCTGGAGCAGAAGGACCCGTTCCCGGGACGTTACCTGCTGGAGGTGTCGTCTCCGGGGAGCAACCGTCCGCTGGTGACGGAGGCGCACTACCGGCGCTTCGCGGGAAGCGAGGCGCGCGTGGCCGTGGAGCGCCCCGGCGAAGGGAGAATCACGTATACAGGCCGCATCCGTTCCTGTATAAATGGGGTTCTGACCCTCGATACCGACGGCGGAGAGATTTCGCTCGCACTCCATGAGGTGGCGCGCGCCAACCTCATCAATCAGGAATACAAGATCGACAAGAAGAGAGAAAAGGACCGGCGTCCGTCGCGCGCGGCGTGGCGCAGAGGTGAGGAGTAAATGAGCATCCATTTCGCAGAAGCCTTCAACCAGCTCATCCGCGAGCGCAGGCTGGACCGGGCGACCCTCCTGGACACCCTGACCCAGGGGTTCGCGTCCGCGGTGCGCCGGAAATACGGCCCCACCGCCGAGGTCCGCATCGAAGACGACGGCCACGGCGCCATCGAGCTGTTTCTCGTCAAGAACGTCGTGGCGGAAGTCGAGGACGACAGCCTGCAGATCTCCGTCGAGGACGCCCAGGAATACGCCGAGGGCGCCGAGGCGGGCGACGTGATCGAGATCAACCTCCCGTTCGAGGAGTTCGGTCGCAACGCCATCCAGATCACCAAGCAGATCCTCATGCAGAAGATCCGCGAGTTCGAGCGCGACCGCGTGTTCGAGGAATACAAGGACCGCGTGAGCGAGATCGTGTCGGGCAGCGTGCAGCAGATCGACCGCACGGGCATCCTGGTGAATCTCGGCAACGCCGAGGCGTTCATGCCCAAGAAGGACCAGATCCGGCGCGAGCGTTACAACCAGGGGTCCTCGATCCGCGCCGTCATCATGAAGGTCGACAAAGAAGCCAAGGGCCCCATGATCACACTGTCGCGCACCAGCCCCGAGATGCTCAAGGTGCTCTTCACCCAGGAAGTGCCGGAGATCTACGAGGGCTTGATCGAAATCAAGAGCATCGCCCGCGAGGCGGGCGGCCGCTCCAAGATCGCCGTGTACTCGCGCGACGACCGCGTCGACGCGGTGGGCGCGTGCGTGGGCATGAAGGGATCGCGCGTGCAGGCCGTCGTCAACGAGCTGTCGGGCGAGCGCATCGACATCGTGCCGTGGAGCGACGACGTGTCCACGTTCATCTCGCGCGCCCTCTCGCCGGCCAAGATCACGCAGGTGCGCGCCGACCTGGAGACGAAATCGGTGATGGTCGTGGTGGACGAAGACCAGCTCTCGCTCGCGATCGGCAAGGAGGGGCAGAACGTTCGCCTGGCCTCGCGCCTCACCGGCTGGCAGATCGAGCTGGTCTCGAACCGCGAGCTCGAACAGCGCCAGCGGCTGCAGGAGCAGCTCCTCATGCCCATCGAGGAGATGGTGGGCGTCAGCGACAAGATGGCCGAGAAGCTGCGCGAGGCGGGCATCAACACCGTGCAGAAGCTCATCCGCACGCCGGTGACTCTGCTGAGGGAGATCCCCGGCTTCGGCGAGAAGACGGTGGAGAAGCTGCTCGAGACCGCGGCCGGCACCGTGAAGGAGCTGGAGCGCGCGCTCGAGGAGCTCATCAAGAAGGAAAACGAGGAGCGCGAGCGCGAGAAGCAGGCCGAGAAGCCGCTCTTCGACGAGGCGCTGCTCAACGCCGAGCAGGAGGAGCCCAAGAAGGAGGAGCACGTCAAGCTCACCGAGGCGACGCTCTTCCGTGACCCGGCGGAAGTGGAAGCGGAGGAGAGCGCCGAGTCCGTGGCGGAGGCCGAAGCGGCGTCCGCGGAGACGGCGCCAACACCGGAGAGTCCGGAGGCCCCCAGCGAGGCGGAGCCGGACCAGAAGGACACGAACGAGTAAATGCGGATTCACGAGCTCGCCAAGAAGTACAACGTTTCGAGCGAAGAGCTGATCGCGCTCCTTAAGAACTCGGGCCACGACGTGGCCAACCACATGAGCGCGGTCGACTACGACATGCTCGCGGCGCTCGATCGCCACTTCTCGTGGGCGAACACGTCCGCCAAGAAGCCGGCCAGGAAGACCGCGGCGCGCTCGAAGGCGGCAAAGGCGACCGAGACGGCGGCTCCCGCCGCCGCCAGGGCGAAGGTCAAGCTCGTCAAGGCCAAGACCGTCGAGCCCGCTCCCGTGGAGGGGCCGGTGGCGGAGGAGAAGGCCAAGGTCAAGCTCGCTAAGGCGAAGACGGCGGAAGCCGCGCCCGCCCGGGCGGAGGTAAAGGAAGGCGCCGCGGCCGGGACGAAGAAGGCGGCCGCGAAGGCCGAGGCGAAGGCCCCCGCGAAGAAGGCCGAGGAGCCGAAGAAGCCGCCCAAGGCGCCCAGGGTCAAGACGCCCAGCCCGCTCGACGAGCTGTCCAAGGGCGCGCCCGAGCCGATCATCGCGGTCGAGCCCGACCTCGGCATCGACGAGCCGCAGTGGCGGGGACGGATCATCGAAGAGCCGCGCCGCCACGCGCGCGAGGCCGAGCAGGTCCGCGAGAGTGTCCGTCGCCGCATCGCGGAGATGGAGACGACGCGCAAGACCAAGCGCCGCAAGACCCGCGTGGCGCAGGCCGAGCCGGCCGAGCTTCCGCCGATCCGCGTGCAGGAGGGGGTCACCCCCATCGGGCTCGCGGAGGCGCTGGAGATCGGCGTCGACGACCTGCTCGCGCGCCTGTCGCGACTCGACGTCGAGGCCTCGCCCCACAAGGAACTCACACGCGAGAGCATCGAGCTCGTCGCGGAGGAACTCGGCCGCGGCGTCGAGATCGAAGCCGTCTACGGCGAGATGCAGCTACGGCACGCCGCCACCATCGACCCCGCCAGGCTTGCGCCGCGGGCCCCGGTGGTCACGGTGATGGGACACGTCGATCACGGCAAGACCTCGATCCTCGACTACATCCGCAAGGCGAAGGTGGCCGCGGGCGAAGCCGGCGGCATCACGCAGCACGTCGGCGCCTACGAAGTGGACACGCCGGGCGGCAAGATCACCTTCATCGACACGCCCGGTCACGAGGCGTTCACCGCCATGCGCGCGCGCGGCGCCCGCAGCACGGACATCGTGGTGCTGGTGGTCGCGGCGGACGACGGCGTCATGCCGCAGACCATCGAAGCCATCAACCACACCCGCGCCGCCAAGGTCCCCATGATCGTCGCGGTCAACAAGTCGGATCTTCCCTCCGCCATTCCGGCGCAGGTGAAGCAGCAGCTCATGCAGTACAACGTGCTGGTGGAGGACTTCGGCGGCGAGGTCGTGGCGGTGGACGTATCCGCCAAGACGGGCAAGAACATCGACAAGCTGCTCGAGATGATCCTCCTGCAGGCCGAGCTCGGCGACCTCATGGCCGACCCCACCGCCCCCGCCCAGGGCGTCGTGGTGGAGGTGCGCAAGGAAGAGGGCCGCGGCATCCTGATCACCGTGCTGGTGCAGCAGGGGACGCTGCGCGTCGGCGACGTGTTCGTCGTGGGCAACGAGTTCGGCAAGGTCCGCTCCATGTTCGACCACGCCGGCCGCGCGGTGCGCGAGGCGGGTCCGTCCAAACCGGTCGTGGTGCTGGGATCCAACGGCATGCCGGAGGCGGGCGATGAGTTCATCGGGGTCAAGGACGAGCGCGAGGCGCGCGAGGTCGCGACCAAGCGCCAGGAAGTGATCCGCGTGCGCGAGCTGCAGCCCACCAAGGCGCTGACGCTCGAGGATCTCTATGCGCAGATCCAGGGCGGCGCTCTCAAAGAGCTCAACATCGTCATCAAGGCGGACACCAACGGGTCGGTGGAGGCGCTGCGCGATAGTCTCTCCGCCCAGAGTGTCGAGAGCGTGAAGGTCCACGTCGTCCACGCCGCGGTCGGCTCGGTCTCCGAGTCCGACGTGCTGCTCGCCGTCAACACGGGCGGTGTCATCATCGCCTTCAACACCAAGGTGGCCCCGCGCGCCAAGGAGATCGCGAAGCTCAAGGGCATCGATATCCGCAGCTACCGCATCATCTACGAGGTGCTGGACGACGTCGACAAGGCGCTCAAGGGCATGCTGGAGCCGGTGTTCGTGGAGCGCGTGCTCGGGCGCGCGGAGGTGCGCAAGATCTTCCGCATCTCCAAGACGGGGACGATCGCCGGCTGCATGGTGATCGACGGATCCATCGTGCGCAGCGCGCAGGTGCGCGTATTGCGCGCCGGGGAAGTCCTGTTCACCGGGCGCATCGCGTCGCTGAAGCGCTTCCAGGACGACGTCCGGGAGGTCGCGCAGAACTTCGAGTGCGGGATCGGCGTCCAGGGTTTCGACGAGCTGCAAGAGGGCGACATCATCGAGGCGTTCGTGATCGAGGAGAAGGCGCGGGTCTTCTAGCCGCCCAGTCGCGGGGCGCGCGCCGGTCGCGGGATGTTCGTCAAGCTTCTCACCGTCGATCTGCTGATTCCCGGCTGTTCTTCACTGAAGGAAAAGCGCTTCGTGCTCTCGAGCCTCAAGGCGCGGCTCCGGAGCCGGTTCAACGCCTCCGTCGCGGAGGTCGACTTCCAGGACAAATGGCAGCGCAGCATGCTGGCGATCGCCCTGGTCGGGTCCGACCACGGCACGCTGGACGGCGCCTGCGCGAAGATCCGCAGCTTCATCGAGGGCGATCACCGCGTGCAGGTGGCCGACGCGGTGGAGGAATTCAGGTAGAACGATGACCCGATCGCACCACAGAATCGAACGCGTCAACGCGATCATCAAGGAAATCCTGAGCGAGATCGTTCTGAAGGACGTCAAGGACCCCCGCCTGGGCCTGGTCACGGTGACGGGTGTCACCACCGCGGCCGACCTTTCGACGGCCCGCGTGCACTTCAGCGTGCTGGGCGATGAGGCGCAGCGCCAGGTGACGCTCAAGATCCTGCGCGGCGCGTCCGGCTACATGCGCCACACCATCGCCCGCGAGCTGGACGTCAAGGTCGCGCCGGAACTGCGCTGGGTCTACGACGACTCGCTGGACCGGGCGTTCCGCATCGAGCAGGTGCTCGAGGAGAGCCGCGACGCCGTCGCGGACGCGTCGCCGGGCGACGAGCCGGCGGACGAGGCCGAAAACGGCGGGGAAGAGAAGTGAGCAACCGTTTCGAGAACCGAGTGTTCGTGATAGACAAGGCGGTGGGCCCGACGTCGTTCGCCGTCGTCGCCGCCATGCGCCGCGTCGCCGGCCTGCGCCGGGTGGGACACGCGGGAACGCTCGATCCCCTGGCGCGCGGCGTGCTGCTGGTCTGCACCGGAACCGGCACGCGCGCGGTCGAGCACTTCATGGACCTCGAAAAGGAATACGAGTTCGACGTCCGCCTCGGCGTGGAAACGACGACGCTGGACGCCGAGGGCGGGATCGTGCGCGAGGCACCGGTGCCCGCGGACCTCGGCGAGGGGCACCTGCAGGCGGTGGCCGCGTCGTTCACCGGCGCGTACGCCATGACGCCGCCCGCCTATTCCGCCATCAAGCGCGCGGGCCGGAGACACTACGAGATCGCGCGTGCGGGCGAGGAAGCCGAAATCGCGACGCGCGAGGTGACCATCTACAGCTGCGACGTGACCATGGTGGCGCTCCCGATCGTGCGCTGCGTGGTGCGGTGCTCGCGCGGCACGTACGTGCGCTCGCTCGCCCGCGACTTCGGCGCGCGGCTGGGGCTGCCGGCGTCGCTGGTGGCACTCACGCGCACCCGCATCGGGGCCTTCGCGCTGGCGGATGCGTTTCCGTCGGAGCGGCTCGTGCCGGGGGGCGCGGAACAGCCCGCGGGGCTGGCGCTGGGGGATGCGCTCTCGTTCCTGCCGGGCGTCGTGATCAGCGGGCGCGCGAGCCGCGCGCTCCAGTTCGGCATCCTTCCGCTGCGGCAGGACGTGGTGAGCGTCATCGGATCGCCGCGCCACGGCGCGATGCGCGTGCTGGACGAGGAGGGCACGCTGCTCGCGGTGGGCAAGCGGGACTCCGATCACCCGCGGGATCCGCTTCGCATCTGCGACTCGCTCCGGCTCTACGTCGAAGCCGGGGGCGGCGCGCCCGCGGGAACGGCGCCGCGACTCGGGCGATGACGCGGGGGGCCGCATGAAGATCGCGCGCAGCCTGGCCGAGCTCCGGGAACTGCGTCCCGCGCAGAGCGCGGTGACGCTGGGCGTGTTCGACGGGGTCCACCGCGGCCACCAGCACATCCTCGATGAACTCGTCGCGCGCCGCGACGTGGGACACGTCGCCAGCGCCTGGGCGATCACGTTCGATCCGCACCCCGTGCTCGTCACCCATTCGCTCGCGACACCGGCGCTGCTCACCACCATCGACGAGCGCCTGGAGCTTCTCGCGCGCGTCCCCATCGACGGCGTGTTCGTGCTCCCCTTCGACGAAGAGACCGCGCGCGTCGACTACCGCGACTTCATCCAGCGCTATTTCCTGGACGCCATGGACATGCGCGAGCTCGTCCTCGGCTACGACTGCCATTTCGGGCACCGCCGCGAGGGCAGTCCGGCCCGGGTGGTCGAGGAGGGCGCCCGGCGCGGCTTCGCCGTGAAGGTGGTCCCCGCCGTTCACCTGGACGGCGAGGTGGTTTCCAGCACGACCATCCGCGCCCGGCTGCAGAGCGGCGACCTGGAACGCGCCAACCAGCTTCTCGGCCATCCGTATCTGCTGCGCGGCCGGGTGGTGGAGGGGCAGGGCCGCGGCCGCGACCTCGGCTTTCCGACCGCCAACGTGGCGGTCCCCGATCCCCACAAACTGTGGCCGGCCGGCGGCGTGTACGCCGTCCGGGTGGGCTGGCGCGGCTGGACTCACGACGGTATGATGAACATCGGTCGCTCGCCGACCATCAAACGGGCCAGCCGGGACGAGGTCGAAGTGCACATCTTCGATTTCGACCACCATATCTACGGCGAGGAGATCTCGGTCCATTGCGAGGCGTTCCTGCGCCCGGAACAGAAATTCCCCACGGTCACGGCCCTGATCGAACAACTCGCCGCGGACCGGAAGGCGGCCCGAGAACGACTGGGCGGCGCCTGACGGCAGCCCGCGGCCACGTGCTTATTGCCCTTTACACCCCCGGGACCGTGTGCT
>DASTOO010000144.1:0-11623 GCA_035762505.1 Candidatus Krumholzibacteriia bacterium | reverse complement strand
CGGGGTCTTCGCCCACGCGCACCAGCGCGATCGCGGGCCGGCGCGCGCCGCCCAGGGAACTCACTTGCGCCGCGATCTCGGCCTTGATGGCCGCGGCCGCGGACTTTCCGTCCAGCAGCTGCATTCAGTCCTCCAGCACGAGTTGATGGTGCACGAGGTCGCGCGCGCGCCCGCTGTCGTCGTCGATCTCCGCAACGACGAAGTCGCACCGGACGTCCGCGCGGGCCACCTCGAACCGGGTGGGACGCATCGTGAGGAAACGCGCGATCACCTCGTCCTTGCGGACCCCCAGGATGGAATCGAACGAGCCGGTCATGCCCACGTCGGTAACCGCCCCGGTTCCGCCGGTGAGAACGCGTGCGTCGCGCGTCGCGACATGCGTGTGCGTGCCGAGCACCAGGGACACGCGCCCGTCCAGGTGGTACGCCATCGCGATCTTCTCGCTCGTCGCTTCGGCGTGAACGTCGACGATGCGTATGCGGACCGATTCCGGAAGCTCCGCGAGCAGACGATCGACCGTGCGGAACGGACAGTCGAGGGCAGGCATGAACACGCGGCCCTGCACGTTCACCACCGCCACGCGCCCCTCGCTCGCGGGAACCAGCGCGGAGCCGCGGCCCGGCGCGGGGGCCGGGTAGTTTCCGGGGCGGACGATGTCTTTGCGCGTGTCGAGCAGCGCCAGTCCCTCGCGCTTGTCCCATACGTGGTTGCCCGTTGTGAAGAAATCGACGCCGGCCGCGGCCATCTCATCGATCGCGCCCGGGTTGATCCCGAAGCCGCCCGCGGAATTCTCCGCGTTCGCGATGACGAACTCCGCGCCGTGCTCGGCGCGAATGCGCGGCACGGCGAGCGTCACCGCCCTGCGCCCGCTCTTGCCGACGACGTCTCCGATAAACGCGATGATCACTGGCTTCTTCCTCGCTCGCGGTGAGCGGGTCGGGCGACGGCACGGGCGCGTTGAAAAAGAAAATTCCCCACGCTATGCCGTGTACAAGGGAACTCATGAACCATCTGGGTCCACGTGGATGCCCCTACGAACCGGTTTGTCCCCCACTCGCGTGGTTACACAGCACGATCCGATCGAGACTTCCCTCAATAAGGTGTTGGCTCAAAAATTACCTTATCAGCACGAACATGGTAGGGAATTTTCGTAATCTATATGCGGCCCGCGTCTTCTTCGATCACGCTTCCTTTTGTCCCGGGTCGATCACGGGAGGCTCACGCCTCCAGCGACAGCTTCTCCTCGATGAGACTGATCAGTCCCTCGGTCCTGCGCTCGATGCTGGTGATCTCTTCGCTCGCGGTGCGCCGCAGCTGGAACAGCTCATCGGCGATGTTCATCGCGGCGAGGATGGCTACGCGATCGGCGGGCTGTCCCGCCGCGCCCATCGAGACCTCGCGCAGCTTGCCGTCGACGTAGCGCGCCACTTCGCGCACGTAGTCCCCGTCGGCGCTTCCCCGGATGCGGTACTCGCGCCCCAGAATCTCGACGGTCGTCGCGCTCTTTTCTTCCATTCCTGCTCCCTGGCGCGCTAGAGCTGGAGCTCGCCCAGCTTCTCCAGCACGCGGTCTATCCGCTTCTTGACCTCGTCCTTGTGGAGCGAACTCACGATCTTGTCGTGACTGGTCTTCAGGTTGCCGATGCGCTCCGACAACTCCTGATTCGCGCTCCGCAGCCGCTCGATCTCGTGCTCCAGCGAGTTCTTCTGGTCCTGCAGGGCCTGGTACTGGTCCTTCAAGTGCGCGAACCGCTCGCTGGTTTGCGCGATCCTGTCCTCCAGGATCGCCAGTTTCTCGAGAGCTCCCGTTCCTTGCATGAAAGGTGCTTCCTTCCCGCCGTCACGAACGAAGCGCGACACCCAACTCGGCCTCGAGCTTGCCGACTATCTTCGTGACGATCGCGTCGACGTCCGCATCCCTGAGCGTACCCTCGCTCGAGCGGAACGACAACCTCACCCCGTACGCCGTACGATCGACGCCGATACTTGCACCGCGAAACACGTCGAAAACCTGCAGGGATTCTAACAACCGCCCGCCGACCTTGGCCACATGTTTTTCGATCTGCGCCCAGTTGACCCCGGCGGGCGCCACCAGCGAGAGGTCGCGACGCGACGCGGGAAACTCCGAGAAGGGCCGGAAGATCACTCCCGCCCCCTCGACGGCGAAGAGCGCGCCCAGGTCTACAATTGCGTACCACACCGCCTGCTCGATGCCGAGAGCGCGCGCGGCCGCGATCGGTATGATGCCGCCCTCGCCCAGGTTCCGGCCGCGATCGGAGAACACGAACTCGCCGCGTGACGGCGCAAAGTCGTACGGCCATGCATCCAGCGCGGCGGGTCGCATCGCCGCGAGCAGCGTCTCGGCCTCCGCCTTGATCTCGAACAGATCGACGGGCGCCCCGTCGTGCCGCCAGAACGCGGACGCGCCCGGGCGCGTGCGCACGATCGCGACGTGTGTCGGCTCGTCGGGCAGGCCGGACTCGTGTTCGGTGCGCAGGAACACGCGGCCGATGGTGAAGACGCTGAGCTCGCGCCTCCCGTGCGAAATGTTGCGCGCCACGGCCTCCAGCAGTCCCGGCAGGAGATGGGTGCGCATGTAGGCATGATTCGCGGAGAGCGGGTTCTTCAGCGGTATGGGCCGGCTGCGCGGGTCGGTGTCGGCCCACTCGAACCAGCGCAACTCGCGCCCGTCGGTGAACGCGCTCGTGACGAACTCGGTGTGCCCGCGGGCGGTGAGGTGCGCGGCGACCCGCTCGAGGAAGCGGTCGAAGGTGTCCGGCGCCGACGGAACCGTCGAGCGGTACGTCCAGCCCCTCCCGATGTTCTCATAGCCGTGCATGCGGGCGACCTCTTCCACCAGGTCCGCCTCCTCGGCGATATCCCACCGGAACGACGGAACCGCGACGGTGACCACGTCCCCGTCCAACGCGGTGCGGCGGAACTCGAGGCGCTCGAGCAGCCCCGCGATGGCGTCGACGGAAAGGTCCTCGCCCAGCAGCCGGCGCACCGTGGAGCGCCGCAACGCCACGTGGCGCGGCGCGCGCGGCGCGGGGAACACGTCCACCTCAGCGCCGGCCTCGCCGCCGGCGACCTGGAGAATCAGCGCGAGCGCGCGGCTCGAAGCCGCGGCACAGATGTCGCGGTCACTTCCCCGCTCGAAACGGTACGACGCGTCGGTGCTGATATTGAGCGCGCGCCGCGACGCCCGCACCGTGCGCGGGTCGAAGGCGGCGCACTCCAGCAGGAGGTCGGTGCTCTCCGCGGTGATGCGGGTGGGCATGCCGCCGATGACCCCGGCGACGCCGACCGCCTCGTCGCCCGACGTGATGACGAGGTGCTCGGGCCCCAGATCGCGCGACGTGCCGTCCAGCACCTCCAGCCGTTCACCCCGCCGCGCGCGACGCACGCCCAGGGTCCGGGATGGCAGCCGATCGAGATCGTACGCGTGGAGCGGCTGCCCGCTCTCGAGCATCACGTAGTTGGTGACGTCGACCACGTTGTTGACGCTGTTGACGCCCACCTTCTCCAGCGCCGCCTTAAGCCAGGCCGGCGAGGGGCCGACCCGCACGCCGCGAATCACGCGCGCGACGAAGCGGAAACACTCTTCCGCCGATTCGATCGCGATGGTGACGCCGTCATCCGCGCTCGCGGGAAAGGCGGGCGCCTCCGGCAGGCGCAGCGGGACGCCGTAGCGCGCGGCGATCTCGCGCGCGACACCGACGTGCCCCAGCTGGTCGGGACGGTTGGGAGTCACTTCGAGCTCGAGCGTGGCGTCGGAATCCCCCAGCACGTCCGCCAGCACCGCGCCGATCTTCGTGTCGGCGGGCAGCACGATGATCCCGCCGGATTCGGCGCCGAGGCCCAGCTCGACCTGGGAACAGATCATCCCGTTGGACGCAACGCCTCGGATCTTGCTCTTGCGGATCTTGACGCCGTTCGGCAGCTTTGCGCCGCTGAGCGCAACGGCGACGCGCTGTCCGGCGGCGACGTTGGGCGCGCCGCACACGATCTCCAGCGGCTCGGGCGCGCCCACGTCCACCGTGCACACGCTCAGACGGTCGGCGGCGGGGTGCTGCGCCCGGGAAAGGACGTGACCCACGACCACGAGACGCTCGGTGAGCCCGGCCGTGACGAGACGCTCCACCTTGATGCCGTGCATGGTGAGGTCGTGCGCGAGCGTAGTCGCGTCCACGGAAACGTCCACGTACCTGCGAAGCCAGGAGAGCGCTACGATCACGGTTCGGTCTCCGGGAACTGCTCGATGAAACGCAGGTCGTTGGCGAGGAACATGCGGATGTCGGTGATGCCGTGCCGGATCATGGCGCAGCGGTCCACGCCGATTCCGAACGCGAAACCCGAGTAGCGGTCGGGGTCGTACCCCACCGCGCGCAGCACGTTGGGGTGGACCATGCCGGCGCCGAGTATCTCGATCCACCCGGTCTGCCCGCAGATCGCGCACCCGTGCCCCTCGCACGCGAAGCACGTCATGTCCACGTCGACGCTCGGCTCGGTGAACGGAAAGAAGTGCGGCTTGAAGCGCACCTGCGTGGCGGGTCCGAAGAGCTCGCGCAGGAAGATGAGCAGGTCGCCGCGCAGATCCGCCATGGAGACGTCGGTGTCGATGTACAACCCTTCCACCTGGTGGAACTCCGCGGCGTGCGATGGATCGATCGCCTCGTTGCGGTACACGCGCCCCGGCGCGTAGATCTTCAGCGGCGGCTTGTTCTCCTGCATGAAGCGCACCTGGATCGGCGAGGTATGCGTGCGCAGCAGGATGTCGTCGGAGATGTAGAAGGTGTCCTGGAGGTCGCGCGACGGGTGCTCCTCGGGGAAATTGAGCGCCTGAAAGTTGTAGTACTCGAGTTCCATCTCGGGGCCGCGCGCCAGCCGGTAGCCCATGCCCTCGAGGATGGCCTTCATGCGCCGCAGCGTCTGCGGGATGATGTGGCGCCGCCCGACGACTCCGGTGCTCGCGGGAAGCGTTCCGTCGACGGGGGGATCGTAGTACTGGTTGCGGTCGCCGCCCCCGATCGCCTCGCGCCGCTCCGCCAGCAGCGACTCGACCAGCGTCTTGAGGCGGTTGGCCTCGGCGCCCATGCGCGGGCGCTCCGCGGGGTCGGCTTCGCCCACCCCGCGCAGGAACGCCGTCACGACGCCCTTGCGTCCCAGGTACTTGACGCGAACAGCTTCGAGATCGTCCGTGGTGGCGCACGCGGCGACGTCGCCGCGGATGCCGGACTCGATTGGCTTCGGGTCCATCGGGGCCGATTCGACTCCTAGCGAACGTCGCCGGGCGACGCCGCCTTCGCGACCTCGGCCAGCTTCTTGAATCCGTCGGAGTCGTTCACCGCCATCTCGGCCAGCATCTTGCGGTCGATATCGACCTCCGCGCGCTTCAGTCCGTTGATCAAGCGGCTGTACGAGAGCCCGTTGATCCGGGCGGCGGCGTTGATGCGAGCGATCCACAGCGAGCGGAAGTGACGCTTCCGTTGCTTGCGGTCGCGGTAGGCGTAGACGAGCGCGCGATCAACCGTCTCGCGCGCGGTGCGGTACAGGGTTCCGCGGCCGCCGCGGAATCCCTTGGCCTGCTTCAGGACCTTCTTCCTGCGCTCGCGGCCGGCGACGGTGTTCTTTGTGCGTGGCATGGTGAAAACCTCCTTCGAGGCGCCGATTATCTTGCGGGCGGCGCCGGCCCGACTGATGTTCCGCTGATTCGGTGTCCCGCGACGGCGGTCAGATGAGCAGCATGCGCCGCACGCGTCTCAGGTCCGTCGGGTGGACGAGCGACGCCTTGCGTAGACCGCGCTTCCGCTTGGTCGTCTTCTTGGTGAGAATGTGGCTCTTGAAAGCCTTGTTACGCCGCACCTTGCCGGTCCCGGTCTTACGAAACCGTTTCATCGCCGCGCGGTTGGTCTTCAGCTTTGGCATGACTCTCTTCCTTTTCCGGTTTGGGCGCCGCGGGCGCCTTCTTCTTCTGCTGGCCCGTCTTGATCGGGAGCGGGGCCATGTACATCACCATCAGCCGGCCTTCGAACTCGGGGTTGCGGTCCACCGTGCCGACGTGGGTCAGGTCCTTCACCAGGCGATCGAGAATCCGGTATCCCATCTCGCGGTGGTCCATCTCGCGGCCGCGGAACATCACGGTGATCTTCACCTTGAAGTGCTTCTCGAGAAACTCCTCCGCGTGCCGCCTCTTGAACTGGTAGTCGTGTTCCTCCGTCTTGGGCCGGAACTTGACTTCCTTGACCTGGAAGGTGTGCTGCTTCTTCTTGGACTGCTTCTGCTTCTTGCTCTGCTCGTACTTGAACTTCCCGAAATCCATGATGCGGCACACCGGGGGCCGCGACGTCGGGGAGATCTCGACCAGGTCGAGCCCCAGCTCCTGCGCCATCTGCAACGCCTGCTGCGTGGACAGGACACCGAGCTGGTTGCCGTCCGCGCCGATCACCCGGATCTCGGGAACCCGGATCTGCTCGTTCGCGCGGATGCGCGGTGCTTTCTTGCGATCGAAACTGATTGTTTGCCTCCCGCTACAAAAAAAAGCGGACGCCACGCGTCCGCTTAGCCCGCCATCATATTTTGCGGGCCGTCTGCGAACCTGGCCGATCATCGTTGGATGGCAGGTGGGGGACTCCCGTCCCCGCTTTCCGTGCGCCGGCGGCGACATGCCCCGGCTATGTACCCGCGAATACTACCGGCCGCCGGCCACCTCGTCAACGATTTCCGCGACGAACCCGGCGAGCGGCTTCGGACCCAGGTCGCCGCGGCCGTGCGCCCGGACCGCCACCACGCCGTCGCGGGCCTCGCGGGCCCCGACCACCGCCATGTACGGGACCTTGCGGACCTCGGCCTCGCGGATCCGGTAACCGATCTTTTCCTCGCGGGCGTCGATCTCCGCCCGGATTCCCGCGGCGCGCAGCGCATCGGCAGCCGTCTGGGCGAAGCTGTTCGCTTCCCCGGTGATCGGAAGCACGACGCACTGGACGGGCGCGAGCCAGACCGGAAACGCGCCGGCGTAGTGCTCGGTGAGAATCCCCATGAAGCGCTCGATCGACCCGAAGAGCGCCCGGTGCACCATGACCACCGACTTGCGCTCGCCGCCGCTCGCGACGTAGGTCACGTCGAAGCGGCGCGGGAGGTTGAAGTCGAACTGGATGGTCGAGAGCTGCCAGGGGCGGCCGATGGCGTCGATCACCTTGATGTCGATCTTGGGCCCGTAGAATACGGCCTCGCCCTCCATGCGCCGGTACGGTAGGCCGCGGCGCTGGACCGCCTCCTCGAGCGCCGCCTCCGCCATCGCCCACTCGTCGTCGCTGCCGGCGTACTTCGAGGGGTTGTGCGGGTCGCGCACGCTCAATTCCACGTTGAAGCGGTCGAAGCCGAATCGCTCCAGCACGGTGAGAGCGAAGTCGATGGTGCTGTCGACCTCACCGGGCAATTGCTCGGGCGTGCAGAAGATGTGCCCGTCGTCCTGGGTGAAGCCGCGGACGCGCAGGAGCCCGTGCAGCGCGCCGGAGAGCTCGCGCCGGTACACGGTCCCCATCTCGGCGATGCGCACCGGCAGCTCGCGATAGCTGTGGAGTTTCCGCTTGTAGACGAGGATATGGCCCGGGCAGTTCATCGGCTTGACCACGTACTCCTGCCCGTCGACATCCATGGTGTACATGTTCTCGCGGTAATACGTCAGGTGCCCGGACGTGCTCCACAGGTCCGACTTGGCGATGTGGGGCGTGTAAACCAGCTGGTAGCCGCGCTTGCGATACTCGGACTTGAGGTACTGCTCCATGACCTCGCGCACCACCGCCCCGGCCGGGAGCCAGAAGACGAGCCCGCCGCCCGCCTCCTCCTTGATCTCGAAGAGGTCGAGCGCCTTGCCTAGCTTGCGGTGGTCGCGCTTCTCGGCCTCCGCGAGCTGATGCAGGTACGCGTCGAGCTCGCTCTTCTTGAAGAATGCGGTGGCATAGATGCGCTGCAGCATCGTCCGGTTGGAGTCGCCGCGCCAGTACGCCCCGGCCGTGGACAGGACCTTGACGTGACGGATGCGCCGGGTGGAATCGATGTGGGGGCCGGCGCACAGGTCGACGAAGCGGCCCACGGTGTAGATCGAAACCGTATCACCGGGAATGTCGTCGATGAGTTCGAGCTTGTAGCGCTGCCCGAGTTTCCCGAAGTGCTCCCGCGCCCGCGCCTTGTCCCAGTCCTCGCGCGAGATGACGAGGTTCTCCTTCAACAGCTCGTTCATACGCTTCTCGATTCGCTCGAGATCCTCGGGAGTGAACGGCGTCTCCACCTCGAAGTCGTAGTAGAACCCGCTGTCGATGGGCGGACCGATGGCGAACTTCGCGGCGGGAAAGAGCTCCTGCACCGCGTGCGCGAGCACGTGCGCCGCCGTGTGTCGCAGCAGGTAGAGACTCTGCTCGTCCGAGTCGCGCAGCGGGCGCAGCGTGCCCTCGCCCGATATCGACTGATAGACGTCGCGCAGTGTCCCGCCGAAGAGCACCCCCACCATCCCGCCCCGCGAGCGCTCATCGAGCGCACTCACGGCCTCCGCCACCGGCACCTCGGGGGCGTCAAAGGAGTGGGTCGATCCGTTGGGTAGTGTCACGCGGACCATGGTCGTTCCTGACTATGCGGGTTTCCCGTCCCGGGTCCTGGGCCCCCGGTCGGAAGTGGTGGGCGATAGTGGACTCGAACCACTGACCTCCTGCGTGTCGAGCAGGCGCTCTAACCAACTGAGCTAATCGCCCTAAACGTTTGATCTTAGCGAGATTCGGAACAGGGTACTGCCCCGCCCCGGCCCGGTCAAGCGAAAAGGCGGCGCGGGGGTTTCCCCCGGCCGGCTTCGCGCACGGCTGCCGGCAACCGCTCAGGCGTTCTTGTCGCCGTCGAGGACTTCGAACTCCGCGTCCGCGACGTCGCCCGGAGTACCCTCGCCCGCCGGAGCGCCGTCGCCCGTCTTCGGCTCGTCGGCGCCCGCCGACGCGCCCGTCTGCTGGTACATGCGCTGGGCGACCTCCTGCCAGGTCGCGTTCAGGCGCTCGGTCGCCGCCTTCAGTTCGGCGGTGCTGTTCGACTTCAGCGCGGTGCGGACCGACTCGACGTCGGCTTCCAGGCGGGTCACGTCGGAAGCGTCGATCTTGTCCTTGTACTCCTTCAGGTTCTTCTCGGTCTGGTAGACCAGCGCATCCGCAGCGTTGCGCGCGTCGATCTCCTCGCGTTTGCGCTTGTCCTCTTCCTTGAAGCGGTCGGCATCCTTCACCATGCGCTCGATCTCGGACTCGCTCAAGCCGCTCGAGGCCTTGATGACGATCTTCTGCTCCTTCCCTGTCGCCTTGTCCTTGGCGGTGACGTGCAGAATGCCGTCGGCGTCGATGTCGAACGTCACTTCGATCTGCGGCATGCCGCGCGGCGCGGGCGGGATCCCGGCCAGCTGGAAACGTCCGATGGTCTTGTTGTCGGGCGCCATTTCGCGCTCGCCCTGCAGCACATGGATGTCCACCGCGGACTGTCCGTCCGCCGCCGTCGAGAAGACCTCGCTCTTGCGGGTCGGGATGGTGGTATTGCGCTCGATGAGACGCGTCATGATGCCGCCCAGCGTTTCGATACCCAGCGACAGCGGGGTCACGTCGAGCAGGAGCACGTCCCGCACGTCACCGCCCAGCACGCCGGCCTGAATGGCCGCGCCGATCGCGACGACCTCGTCGGGGTTGATGCCCTTGTGCGGTTCCTTCTGGAACAGATCCTTCACCTTCTGTTGCACCATCGGAATGCGGGTGGAACCGCCGACGAGAATGACCTCGTCGATATCCGAGGGCTTGAGTCCCGCGTCGGCCAGCGCGCGCTTGCACGGCTCCACCGTCTTCTCCACGAGATCGGCGATGAGCTGCTCGAGCTTGGCGCGCGTGAGCTTCGTGTTCATGTGTTTGGGACCCGAGGCGTCCGCCGTGATGAACGGCAGGTTGATCTCGGCCTGCAGCGCGGTGGAGAGCTCGCACTTGGCGCGCTCCGCCGCCTCGCGCAGGCGCTGCACCGCGATGGGATCCTTCGAGAGATCGATGCCCTGCTCGCGCTTGAACTCGGCCACGAGCCACTCGATCACGCGGTGGTCGAAGTCGTCGCCGCCCAGGTGGGTGTCGCCGTTGGTGGCCTTGACCTCGAAGACGCCGTCCCCGATGTCCAGCACGGACACGTCGAACGTACCTCCGCCCAGGTCGTACACGACCACGGTCTCTTCCTTGCGCTTGTCGAGGCCGTAGGCGAGTGACGCCGCGGTCGGCTCGTTGATGATGCGCTTGACGTTGAGACCGGCGATCTTGCCCGCGTCCTTGGTCGCCTGGCGCTGGCTGTCGTTGAAGTACGCCGGAACCGTGATGACCGCGTCGGTCACCGGTTCGCCCAGGTACGCCTCCGCCGCGTTCTTCAGGTACTGCAGCACCATCGCGGAGATCTCCGGCGGTGTGTATTTCTGGCCCGCGATCTGAACCGAGACTCCGCCGGCGTCCGCCTCCGTCACTTTATAGGGGATGATGCGCAGCTCGCCGCTGACCTCGGAGTGCCTGCGGCCCATGAACCGCTTGATGGAATAGACAGTGTTCTCGGGATTGGTGACCGCCTGGCGCTTGGCCAGTTGTCCGACGAGCCGCTCGCCGTCCCTTGTAATCGCGACGACCGATGGCGTGGTGCGGGCGCCGTCGGGATTGGGAATCACCTTGGGCTCCCCGCCTTCGATGATCGCGACACAGGAGTTGGTGGTGCCCAGGTCGATTCCGATTGTCTTTCCCATTTCGAGTGTTCCTTTCTATAGAGCCGGCGAAACTGCACCGTGCTTCCGTGAGCGACAGGACGGGTCTGCGGGGCACGCGAGTTATCAATGAGGCTAATCAATCCGCGTGCCACGAAAGCGAAACCCGTTAACATAATTAATAACAATAGGTTATACGAAAGCGCGGCAATCCGGCCGCTTCGCGGTGACGGACGAAGCCGTCAATCTGGCAGGATCATATGACGGATCATCAGTCATCCCTGTCGAGGGAGCGCCCAAGCATGGACATGAGGAGTGACAGTCCGAGCGTGAAATCCTCTTCCCCGTCGGCGGCGTCCTCCCGCTCCGGATGGCCCGGGGCAAGGACGAGGCGGTGCGACCCCTGGTGGGAGCGCATCTCCAGGCTCCGCCAGCGCGAATCCGCGATGGAGACGCCCTGCGCGACGCAAAGGCGGAGGAATCCGGCCCAGGCCGCCACCGCCGCCGGGTCGGTCGGGGAAGTAGGCGCGGCGAGGTCCAGACCGCTCTCGCGGAGGGCATGGTTCAGGACCGCGAGGAAGCGGGCGTTGTCGATCATTCTCGGGGAAGAGCCGGTCACCGGTCAATTAACTGCCATGAAACAAAAAGGTTGACAAGCGAATTCGACCGGGGTAGATTCCCGGGTGCAGGAAGCCCAGCGTAAGGACGATTCTTGCCCCAGTACCTACTCGACCTTTTTCGTTGGTAAGAGGATCCGTTCCTCACCACCTGCCAAAAAGGATACCCCTGACACCCCTTACGCGGGCTTTCTGCATTTCTCTTTTCAGGCCCGTCCCCGCAGCATTTCCAGCAGCCGATCCCGGTCGTTGAGCGCGGGATCGTC
>DASTOO010000143.1:0-4649 GCA_035762505.1 Candidatus Krumholzibacteriia bacterium | reverse complement strand
CTGGCGGCGGACTGCGCCCTTTCGCCCAGGCCTCGGGCCCGGGTGTGGGTTTTTGGCGTCGACCTGGTTCGGCATCAGGAGAAGAAGAGCATCATGAGGAACCGGTGGAAGGCGGCCGCGTGGATGGGCGCGGCCATGATTGCAGCGGCGAGCGGTGCGGCATCCGCGGCACCCCCCGTCGTGACGAAGATCTATCCCCTCAGCCAGCGCATCGACGTTCCCGCGAACACCGTGATCTCGGTGGACTTCAACCAGGCCATCGATCCGGCCGCCGTCGACGGCGTCTCCTTCCGCGTCTACGGGCGCTGGTCCGGACCGGCGTCGGGCACGACCTCCGTGGACGGCGCCCGCATCACGTTCACCCCCGATGATCCGTTCTTCGCGGGCGAGTGGGTCACCGTCAACGTGAGCCGCGCGGTGGAGAACCTCGCGGGCGAGCCGCTCGCGAAGGGCTACGCCTGGAACTTCTGGATCAAGACGGCGCCGGGCGACCTCGACCTCGTGTACGACGGCCGCGTCACGAGCCGCCAGGGCGGCGAGTCCTGGGTGCAGATCTACGGGGCGTACGCGGGGGACATCAACAACGACGGCTGGAGCGATCTCTCCGCGCCCTGCGAACAGACCGCTGACATGCGCATTTTCCTCAACACGGGCGCCGGCTCGTACGCGAGCTTCAGCAAGAAGGCCGTCCCGGGTGGCGCGGTGCCAAGCCCCAACGAAGGCGCCGACTTCAACAACGACGGCGAGATCGACATCGTGATCGGCAACACCACGAACAGCAACGTCAGTGTTCTGTTCGGCGACGGCACGGGCGCGTTTCCGACCGGGACGTCGTATTCGGTCGGCGGCACCGGCGCCAGCGTGCGCGGCGTCGGCGTCGTGGACCTGAACGGCGACGGCTGGGACGACATCGTTTCCGCGCAGCGCTTCGCGAGCAACGTGGCGGTCTGGATCAACAACGGCGACGGGACCTTCGCCGCGCCGGTGTTCAAGGAGGCGGGCGCGGCCGAGTTCTCGGTCGGTATCGCCGACGCCAACCACGACGGCCTCCTCGACGCCTTCATCGGGTGTTTCGCGACGCCGTTCAACGTGGTCGTCATGCTGAGCGACGGAAACGGCGACCTCGTGGCGCAGACGCCGACGGCGGGCGGCGGCCAGCCCTGGCAGATGGTGGTGGGCGACTTCAACGGCGACGGTAACGTCGACGCCGCCGTGTGCAATTTCGGCGGAAGCCGGTTCGCCGTGCTGCTGGGCGACGGCGCCGGCGGCCTCGCGGCGCCCTACTACAAGACGACCGGCAGCTACCCGCTTGCGATCGACGCGGGTGATGTCGACGGCGACGGCGATCTCGAGATCGTGACGAGCAACTACGGCGGCGGCAGCTGGACGCTGTATGAAAACACCGGCGCCACGTTCCTGAATGCGCGAACCCTCCCGGCGAGCAGCGCCGGCTCGTGCGCCGTGCTGCACGACCGCGACAACGACGGCGACCTGGATCTCACCGGTCTGGACGAGATCGACGACTGGCTCTACCTCTTCGACAACCAGCTTCCCCCCACGAGCGCCACGCCCCCGGCGCGCGCGGCGGTGCTGTCGCTGGAGAACACGCCCAACCCGTTCAATCCGTCGACCACGATCCGCTTCGAGCTGGCGCGCGACGCCGACGCCCTGCTGGTGGTGTACGACGCGTCCGGCGCCCGGGTCACCACCCTCCACGCCGGCCGGTTGCCCGCCGGAACGCACGAGGCGCGTTGGAACGGCACCGATGCGCGCGGTGAACGCGTGAGCTCGGGCGTGTACTTCTGCCGGCTCGCGGCGGGCGGCGACGCCCTCACGCGCAAGTTGGTGCTTCTCAAGTAGACGTCCCCGGGGCTACAGTTGCCCGCGTGGAGGTCCTGCCGTGAGAAGCCAGTGGGAAGACGCCGAGGCAAAGCCCTTCGGCGACGATGCGCTGGGGCTTCGCGTTTATACTTCGCGGCTCATCGGGCGCGAGTCCTCGCTCGTGCTGCACGGCGGCGGCAACACGTCGGTGAAAGCAACGGCGCCGGACGTGTTCGGAGACGCGCAGGACGCCATCTGGGTGAAGGGAAGCGGGTGGGACCTCGCCAGCATCGAACGCGGCGGGTTCGCGCCGCTGCGCCTCGACGGTGTGCGCCGCATGGCGGAACTGCCCACGCTGACCGACACGCGCATGGTGACGATGCTGCGCGCGCTGCTCCTCGACCCGGGCGCACCCACCCCGTCGGTCGAAGCCATCCTGCACGCGATCATCCCGTTCGCATTCGTCGACCATACCCATGCCGACGCGGTGGTGACCATCACCAACACGCGCGACGGCGTCGGGCGCATCGGCGAGATCTACGGCAACCGCATCTTCATCGTACCCTACGTCATGCCCGGGTTCCTGCTCGCCAAGGAAGTCTTCGACATGACGCGCGACGTGGACTGGGCCGAGGTCGAGGGCATCATCCTTCTCAATCACGGGGTGTTCACTTTCGGCGACGATGCGCGCTCGAGCTACGAGCGCATGCTCCAGCTCGTGACGGAGGCCGAGGATTATCTCGACCAGCACGCGCCCTGGGAAGAACCGCGCGGCGAGGGACACGACCTCGCCGGGAGTGACCTGCGCGCGCTCGCGCGTCTGCGGTGCGCGGTGTCGCGCGCCGCGGGCGTGCCGATGGTGGCGAGGGCGGATTCGTCGGCGCCGAATGTCGCCTTCTCGCGCCGCCCCGACGTCGCCGAGATCGCCACGCGCGGCCCGCTGACGCCGGATCACGTGATACGCACCAAGCGCGCGCCGGCGATCGTCGCCGGCGACGCCGATCCCGACGCCGCGGTGGCGTCTTTCGCCGCCGAGTATCGCGCGTACTTCCACGCCAACACGGACGGGTCGTTGCGTCCGCTGGACCCCGCCCCGCGCTGGGCGGTGTGGCCGGGCCGCGGGACGGTCGCGTTCGCTTCCGTGCTGGGCGACGCGTTGATAGCGGGGGACATCGTGGCGCACACCATCCCGGCCATCGCGCGCGCGGAGATGCTGGGCGGGTGGGAAGCTCTCCCGGCGGACGACGTCTTCGACGTGGAGTACTGGGAGCTGGAACAGGCGAAGCTCGCGCGCGCGCCCGCGCGCGCGGAGCTGGCGGGCCGCGTGGCGGTGGTGACGGGAGCCGCGAGCGGAATCGGGCGCGCGTGCGTGGATGCATTTCTCGCCGCGGGCGCGTGCATCCTGGCGCTGGACCGCAACCCCGTGGTGGAATCCACCTGGGACGACGCGCGTGTCTGCGCGCTGGTCTGCGACGTCACCGACACGGCGGCGGTGGAGTTCGCGATCGAGAGCGGGGTCCGTCGTTTCGGCGGGGTCGATGTCCTGGTGAGCAACGCGGGGATATTTCCCGCCTCCGCGCGCATCGCCGAACTGTCCCCGGAAACGTGGCGGAAGAGCGTCTCGGTCAACCTCGATGCGCATCTCGGTGTTCTCCAGAAAGCGCTCCCCTTCCTGGAAACGGGCATCGATCCTGCAGTCGTCATCGTCGGTTCCAAGAACGTGCCCGCGCCCGGCAAGGGCGCGGCGGCGTACTCGGTTGCCAAGGCCGGGCTTACCCAGCTGGCCCGCGTGGCGGCGCTGGAGCTGGCGCCGGCCGGGATTCGCGTGAACGTGCTGCATCCGAATGACGTGTTCGACACCGGCATCTGGACGCGCGAGGTCCTCGCGGCCCGCGCCGCCGAGTATGGGATGGACGTGGAGGCATACAAGCGGCGCAACCTGCTGGGCGTCGAGGTCGCCGCGAGCGACGTCGCCGCCCTGGCGCTCGCGCTGTGCGGCCGGCTGTTCGCGCGCACGACGGGGGCCCAGATTCCCGTGGATGGCGGCAACGACCGCGTTCTGTAGCGTCGTTCCTTGCCCCGGCCCCGGGCGCGCCCTTAGGTTTCACATCATGCGCCTCGTAGCAATCACCCTCCTGCTGATCGCGCTCTTCGCGGCCGGCGCGGCCGCCGGGGAAGCCCCGGGGGCCTGCGCGTCGTGCGGCGAGCCGATCGAGGGCGCGTACTTCCAGACCAAGGGGCTGTTCTACCACGCCCAGCACTTCCGCTGCGCGCACTGTGACCGCGAGATCCGCGGCCCGTACAGCGAGTACCAGGGGAAGGTCTACCACAACGACTGTTTCCAGGCTCACGTGGCGTTGCGCTGCTCCCTGTGCAGCGCCATGATCACCGGCGAATACCTGCAGGACTACTGGGGCAACTCCTACTGCCAGCATCACGACAACGTCGCGCCGATGTGCGATTCCTGCGGACGCTTCATCTCCGATGATCTCACCGGCGGCGGCGTTCGCTACGACGACGGGCGCTTCGTGTGCAACGTGTGCCGCCCCAAGTCGATCACTGACATCGACGAACTCCTGGAACTCGTCCGCGAAGTCGGCGGGCACATGAAGTCGTTCGGGATGGATGTGGACTTCAACGGCATCCAGATCCACCTGATCGGACGCCAGGAGATGCAGAAGCTCTCCGGGCACCATTCGGACGGCCTGCGCGGCTTCACCGATTACCGCGAGGACTTCCGCGTGATGGGCTACTCGCGCAACCGGCGCATGCACATGTATCTTCTCTACGGGATGCCGCGCATGGAGATCATAAGCACGATTGCCCAC
>DASTOO010000142.1:0-8205 GCA_035762505.1 Candidatus Krumholzibacteriia bacterium | reverse complement strand
CGCTTCGGCACCGTGCTCGAGAACGTGGTGGTGGACGAGTTCACCCGCATCATCGATCTGGACGACGCGTCCCTCACCGAGAACACGCGCGCGTCGTATCCCATCTCGCAGATCCGCAACGCCAAGGTCGCGGGCATCGGCGACCATCCCCGCAACGTCATGATGCTCACGTGCGACGCGTTCGGCGTGATGCCGCCGATTTCGCGGCTGACACCCGAGCAGGCCAGCTACCACTTCCTGTCCGGCTATACCGCGAAGGTGGCCGGCACCGAGCGCGGCATGGGCAAGGAGCCGCAGGCGACCTTCTCGACGTGCTTCGGCGCGCCCTTTCTGGCGCTGCAGCCCACCGTCTACAGCGACCTGCTCGCGAAGAGGATCCGCCAGCACAAGGCGAAGTGCTGGCTCGTGAACACCGGCTGGAGCGGCGGTGGATTCGGCGTCGGTTCGCGCGTCAAGATCGCGTACTCGCGCGCCATGGTGAACGCCGCCCTGGAGGGAAAACTCGACGGCGTGAAGTTCGTGAAGGACCCGATCTTCGGGCTCGAGGTCCCCACTGAGTGTCCCGGCGTGCCGGGGGAGATCCTCAATCCGCGCGTGACCTGGGCCGACAAGCACGCGTACGACAAGAAGGCCCGGGAGCTGGTGGCGCTGTTCGAGAAGAACTTCGAGCAGTTCGCGCCGGGTGTTCCCGCCGAGGTGCGCGCCGCCGGGATGAAATAGCCGCGCGCCCGGCTAGAAGATCCAGATGACGCCGAGCGTGAACGGAATCACTTCCGTGTTGGCCCGCCGCTCCGTTTCGCGGGTCCGGCCCTGGACGTAACGCCCCTCGACGAAGAGGTGGCGCGCCTTGTCGATCTCCAGTTCGATGCCGGCGCCGGCGCCGTAACCCAGAACGTTCTCGACATAATCCTCGTTGACGATCCACTGCCGGAAGTAGCCGCCGCAGGCGAGAATGTAGGGGCGCATGGTCCCGCCAATCGGAATGTACTTGATGTCGCCGAAGATGGTCAGGATGTTGAGGTCGTTGGGGTAGAGTGTCGTCGGCCCGTTGGACAGGAAGAAATTGTACGAGATGGTGACACCCAGGCGCAGATTGTACCGGGTGACGCCGCCTCCGATGCGCAGTCCAAAGGACGGATCGTAACTGTCCTTGAACGAATCCGGCAGATAATTGATCGCCGAGCCGACGCCGAGCGACATGTAGTACATCATCCGGTCCTGTCCGCGCCGGACGCGCAGCACTCCGGTCGTGTCGGCGCGCATCTCCGTCGGACCTGCGCCGCCCGTCGTCGGAGCGACCTCCTCCTCACCGGTCGTGGTCAGGGAGTCATTCGCGGCCGAGACCGGGGTCTGCTGCTGGCCGAAGGCCGGCGCTTTCCATCCTGTTACGACGAGGGACAGGACAGCCCCCCACAACGCAATCGTGCGCTTCATTCAATTGCCCCCAGATAATGCGATATGTCTTGCGAGAGAAGAGTCGGAGTCGACGGCGCGTTTACGCGCCGGACACGCCGGCGCGGCTTCGGGGAACGCCGACGAAAACATCGCCCTAGTTTAGGCGGCACGGCTGCAAAGTCAAGGCTCTTCTGGGCGGCCGTTTACGCCCCCGAGCGCGTGTGCTAGCGTATCCCGGTGCCCGCATGACGAAACCCCAGGCATACAACGCCACCATCGTGCGGCGCGAAGACCTCCATCGGAATCTCATGGTGGTCTCCGTCGCGCCGGACGGAGGCGAATTCCCGCCCTTCCTGCCCGGCCAGTTCGTGTCCATCGGGCGGCTGCGGGAGACGTCCGGCGGCCAGGAACTGGTCAAGCGCTCCTATTCGATCGGCTCGTCCGCGCGGGAGCGCTCGTCGGTGGAGCTCTTCCTCGTCCACGTGGACGACGGCGAATTCACGTCCTGGCTCTTCGCGCAGCGCACGGGCGCACGCGTCTGGCTCTCGCCCAAGGCGAGCGGGGGATTCACGCTCGAAGGCGTGCCGCCGGGCCGCGACCTCGTTCTCGTGTCCACGGGTACCGCGGTGGCCCCGTACCTATCGATGATCCGCACCCATGGCGACGATCCGCCGTGGCGGCGCGTCGTTCTCATCAACGGTGTCCGCTACGCCGCGGATCTCGGCTATCGCGGCGAGCTGGAGACGATCGCGTCGCGCGATCCCCGTTTGCGGTACCTGCCCGTCGTCACGCGCGAGCCGGCGCAGTCGCCGTGGCGCGGCTTGCGCGGCCGCGTGAACGGCGTGCTCGCGCCGGATCGATTCGCGGGGGTGGCGGGCTTCCCGCTCGACCCGGAGTTGTGCCACGTGTTCCTGTGCGGCAACCCGCTCATGATCGAAGAACTCGAAGGCTCGCTGCGCGCGCGCGGGTTCCGCAAACATACGCGCAACCACCCCGGCAGTCTGCACCTCGAGAAGTACTGGAACGAATGAGCGCGTTCGTGCAACGCATGGCGCGCAATTGACTTGAGTCCCACGCTGTCGTATCGTTCGCCCATGAGCACGACGAAGGACGAGAAGGCGGCGCAGGCGCCGCCGCGGGAGGAAGATTCCATGTCGAGGAAGAAGCCGGTCGCCGACGCGGCAAAGCAGAAGGCGGCGACCGAGGAGGGCCGTCAGGAGACGCGCGAGTGGCTGGAGTCGCTCGATTACGTATACCAGACCGACGGCCCCGACCGCGTGCAGGAGCTCCTGCAGCGCCTGCAGGATCGCGCGACGTCGTACGGCGTGCGCGTCCAGTTCCCCGGCAACACGCCCTACATCAACACCATTCCGGTCTCCCACCAGCCGCGCTATCCGGGCGACCGCGCGGTCGAGCGGCGCCTCAAGAGCTACATGCGCTGGAACGCGATGGCGATGGTGGTGCGCGCCAACCGCGAAGACGCCGGCATCGGAGGCCACATTTCCACGTACGCTTCCGCGGCGACGCTGTACGAAGTCGGCTTCAACCACTTCTTCCGCGGCAAGGACCACCCCGACGGGGGCGATCTCATCTACTACCAGGGCCACGCGGCGCCGGGCATCTACGCGCGCGCCTACCTCGAGGGTCGGCTCACCGAGAAGCACCTCGAGAACTTCCGCCAGGAGCTGCGTGGCGGCGGGCTCTCCTCGTATCCGCACCCGTGGCTCATGCCCGGTTTCTGGGAGTATCCCACCGTATCGATGGGGCTGACACCGCTGCTCGCGATATACCAGGCGCGTTTCAATCGCTACCTGGAGCACCGCGGCGTGCTCGAGACGGCGAGGCGCAAGGTGTGGGCCTTCATGGGCGACGGCGAGATGGACGAGCCGGAGGCGCTGGGCGCCATCACGCTGGCGTCGCGCGAACGCCTCGACAATCTCATCTTCGTCATCAACTGCAATCTGCAGCGTCTCGACGGGCCCGTGCGCGGCAACGGCAAGATCATCCAGGAGCTGGGCGCGGCGTTCCGCGGCGCCGGATGGAACGTGATCAAGGTCATCACCGGCGGCGACTGGGACCCGCTGCTCGCGCAGGACAAGGAAGGCATCCTGGTGCAGCGCCTCACCGAGGTCGTCGACGGCCAGTTCCAGAAGTACGCCACCGAGTCCGGCGAGTACGTGCGCAACGACTTCTTCGCCGCCGACCCACGGCTCCTGAAGATGGTGGAGAAGCTCACCGACGAACAGCTGCGCAGCCTGAAGCGCGGCGGCCACGATCCCGAGAAGGTGTACGCGGCCTACAAGTCGGCGGTGGAGCACAAGGGACAGCCCACGGTGATACTCGCGTGGACCATCAAGGGCTACGGCCTCGGGGAAGCGGGCGAGGGCCGCAACATCACGCACCAGCAGAAGAAGCTGAACGAGGACGAGCTGCGCGCGTTCCGCAACAAGTTCGGCATTCCCATCGACGACGAGGACGTGGCCGAGGCGCCGTTCTACAAGCCGCCCGTGGACAGCGAGGACCTGGCCTATCTGAAGGCGCGGCGCGAGGTCCTGGGCGGGTCCATCCCGGCGCGCCGCGAGGACGCACCCGCGCTGGAGACGCCGCCCGCGTCGATATTCAAGGACATGTACGCCGGCAGCGGCGAGCGCGAAGTCGCGACGACCATGGCGTTCGTGCAGATGCTCACAACACTATTGAAGGACAAGTCCATCGGCCGGCACGTGGTTCCCATCGTGCCGGACGAGGCGCGGACCTTCGGCATGGAGTCGCTCTTCCGCCAGGTCGGCATCTACTCCAGCCTGGGCCAGCTCTACGATCCCGTGGACCGGGAGACACTCCTCTATTATAAGGAGGCGGTCGACGGGCAGGTCCTCGAGGAGGGGATCACCGAGGCGGGGTCGATGGCTTCGTTCATCGCCGCGGGAACGTCGTACGCCACGCACGGCATCAACATGATGCCGTTCTTCATCTACTATTCGATGTTCGGATTCCAGCGCATCGGCGACTTCATCTGGGCCGCGGGCGACATGCGCTGCAAGGGGTTCCTGCTGGGCGGCACCTCGGGGCGCACCACGCTGGCCGGCGAGGGCCTGCAGCACCAGGATGGGCACAGCCACGTGCTGGCGCTCCCGCACCCCCACCTGCGCGCCTACGACCCCACCTTCGCGTACGAGCTGGCGGTGATCCTGCACGACGGCATCGAGCGGATGTACAAGAACAACGAGCAGTTGATCTACTACATCTCGGTCATGAACGAGACGTACAAGATGCCTCCCATGCCGGAAGGGTCGCGCGAAGGGATCCTGCGCGGCATGTACCGCTTCAAGTCGTCCGGGAAGGCGGACGCGAAGAACCGCGTGAACCTGTTCGGAAGCGGCGCCATCCTGAACGAAGTGATCCGCGCGCAGCGCATCCTCGAGGACGCGTACGACGTGCCGGTCGACGTCTACAGCATCACCAGCTACAAGGAGCTGTACCGCGACGCGATCGAGTGCGAACGCTGGAACCTTCTCCACCCCGGCGAGGAGGAGAAGGTGCCCTACGTCGCGCAGGCGCTGGCGGGCACGAAGGGTGTCTACGTCGCAGCCTCCGACTACATGAAGGTGCTGCCGGCGTCGCTCGCGCGCTGGATGCCGGGGCGCTTCGACTTCCTGGGCACGGACGGCTTCGGCCGCTCCAGCAACCGCGCGGGGCTGCGCGACTTCTTCGAAGTGGACGCGCGCTACATCGCGCTCGCGGCACTGCGCGCGCTCGCGCGCGACGGCCACGTGAAGAAATCCGTCCTCAAGGACGCGGTGCACGACTTCGGGATCGACCCCGACAAGCCGAACCCGCACCAGGACTAGGCCGCGGAAGGAGCGCACATGGTTCGGAAGATCGTTCTGGCCCTGGCCGTGCTGCTCGTCGCTATCCAGCTCGTGCCCTACGGGCGCGACCACTCCAACCCACCGGTGACCATGGAGCCGCGCTGGAACAGCGCGGATACCAAGGCCACCTTCCATCGCGTGTGCGGCGACTGCCACAGCCACCGGACGGAATGGCCGTGGTACAGTCACGTGGCGCCGGCATCGTGGCTCGTGCAGCACGACGTAGACGAGGCCCGTTCCGAGTTCAACGTCTCCAATCCCGACGGCGGGAAGGAAGCGCACGAGGCGGCAGAGATGGTGCTGGAGGGGAAGATGCCCCTGAAGCAGTATCTCCTCGCCCACCCGGAGGCGAAGCTCACCGAGGAGGAGAAGCGGGCATTCGCCATCGGCCTCGACGCGACGTTCGGCAAAGGGCGCGCTGGCGGCGGCGGCGACGACGAGTCGCTCGGCGAGAAGTCGGGGTACCTGGACTGACGCTGTTCCGCGTGCGTGGCGGTCAACGAGCGCAGTGGGCTGGTGACCGACAGGACCCGCGCGGCCACCCGCGCGGTACGGCGCTGAACCGGCGGGGAATGTGAACGAAACACGATGAGCAAGAAGATCGGCATCGTCACCGGCGGGGGGGATTGTCCCGGGCTCAACGCCGTCATTCGTGCCGTCGCCAAGGCCGCCATCCGGCGCGACTGGCAGGCCGTCGGCATCCTCGGCGGCTGCGAGGGGCTGCTCGAGCCGCAGCGCGTCAAGCCGCTCTTCTACCGCGACCTCGACGGCCTCCTCGCGCGCGGCGGGACCATCCTGGGAACCGCGAATCGGGGCCGTTTCGCCGCCAAGACCGGCCACGGCGAGATCCGCCAGCTGCCGCGCGAGCTGCTGGATGACACCCGGCGCGGGATGGAGAAGCTGGACCTCGACGCGATGGTCGTGATCGGCGGCGACGGCACCCTCACCGTCGCGCAGCAGATGCACGAGCACGGCATTCCCGTCGTCGGCGTCCCCAAGACCATCGACAACGACCTCAACGGTACCGCGATGACCTTCGGCTTCGATTCGGCGGTTGCGTGCGCGATGGACGCGCTCGACCGACTGCACACGACCGCCGAGAGTCACGACCGCGTGATGGTGCTGGAAGTGATGGGGCGCTATGCGGGCTGGATCGCGATCTACGCGGGCATCGCCGGCGGCGCGGACGTGATCCTGATCCCCGAGATCCCGTTTCACTGGGATCGCGTGTGCGCGAAGATCGGGGAACGCGAATCCGCCGGCCGCCACTTCAGCATCGTGGTCGCGGCGGAGGGCGCGCGCGAGGTGGACGGCACGCACGCCGTGGCCGGCGTGCAGGACAACCGCGAGGAGCGCCTGGGCGGCATCGGGCTCATCGTCGCGGCCGAGATCGCCAGGCGCACCCGCAAAGAGACGCGCGCGGTGGTGCTCGGGCACCTGCAGCGCGGCGGCAGCCCCACCAACATGGACCGCGCGCTGTGCACGATGTTCGGCACCAAGGCCGTCGAGCTGATCGCGAATAGAAAGTTCGGGCGCATGGTGTCGTTCACCGGCGCCGACGTGGTGGACGTGCCCATCTCGGAGGCGGTGCGCGGGCTGCGCACGGTTCCGCTCGACGGGGGATTCATCACCACCGCGCGGGCCATGGGAATCGCGCTCGGAGACTAGCGAGGAGGACGAGAGGCATGAAGGTTGCGCTGGGAGCGGATCACGCGGGATTCGAGTTGAAGGAACGCATCAAGGCGTTCCTGACCGACGCGAAGCACGAGGTCGTCGACCTCGGCACCAACGGCCCCGCGGCCGTGGATTACCCGGACTTCGCGGAGGCGGTCGGCCTCGCGGTGCGCGACCGCAGGGCGGAGCGGGGCATCATCCTGTGCGGCAGCGGCGTGGGCGCGTCGGTCGCGGCCAACAAGATTCCCGGCGTGCGCGCGGGACTGTGCCACGACCACTACTCCGCGCACCAGGGGGTCCAGCACGACGACATCAATGTGCTCGTGCTCGGCGGCCGCGTGGTGGGGGAAGCGGTGGCGCTCGAACTGGTCACGGCCTTCCTCGACGCGCGCTTCTCGGGCGACGAACGCCACCGCCGCCGTCTCGACAAGGTGAAAGCGATCGAGAAGAAGTACTCCAGCGGCTGACGCGCCACGCGGCCGCGCGGCTGGAACTTGCGGGCGGGCCGTATCTGCGCGATAATCACGCCTCGTTTGCCCCAACAGACTCCGAGGAATACAATGATCGTCGAAATAAAACTTCCTGAAATCTCCGAGAACGTCGACAGCGGCGACGTGGTGAAGGTGCTGGTGAGCCAGGGCGAGAACGTCGCCGTCGAGCAGCCCCTGATCGAGCTCGAAACCGAGAAGGCCGTGTTCGAGGTGCCGTCCACCGCGGCGGGTGTCGTGTCGGAGATCCGCGTGAAGGCGGGCGACACCATCAAGGTGGGCGACGTGATCGCGCGCATCGACACCGAGGCCGCCACGGACGCGCCGGCGCCGAAACCTGCGGCGCCCGCGCCCGAGTCGAAGGCGAAATCGCCGGCGCCCCCGGCCGCGCCGGTCGAGGAGGTGGCCACGGGCGAGGACGGCACCGAGACCCTCCGCGAGGCGGTCGTCGCGGTGGCACAGGAGCAGGGTGCTCCCGTCCCGGCTTCGCCCACCGTGCGCCGGCTCGCACGCGAGCTCGGCATCGAGATCCATCGCGTCGGCGGAACCGGCCCGGGCGGGCGCATCTCTTCCGACGACGTCCACGCCTACGCCCGGTCGATCATCGCGGGCGCGCGCGCGGGCGCCGCTCCCGCCGCGGGGGTGGCACCCTCCGGCGCCGCGCCGCGGGCGCTCCCGGACTTCGCGCGCTTCGGGGCGTTCGAGCGCACCCCCATGTCGAAGGTGCGGCAGATCACGGCGCAGAGCATGGCCGGCGCCTGGAACACGGTGCCGCACGT
>DASTOO010000141.1:0-2911 GCA_035762505.1 Candidatus Krumholzibacteriia bacterium | reverse complement strand
AGGAGCTGGAAGCCGAGTTCGCGAAGTGGAGCCGGGATCTCCCGCAGCGGGAGGTGCCCCGGCCCGCCTTCTGGTCGGGATTCAGGGTGACGCCCGAAGCGATCGAGTTTTGGGAGGGCCAGCCGAACCGGCTCCACGACCGGGTCCGGTATCGGCGGGAAGGGGGCCGGTGGGTGCGCGAGGTGCTCGCGCCCTGACCCGGCCCCCGCGCCGCTAGAAGGCGTAGCCGAGGGTGACGCTGAGCGTCCGGCTCTTGTCGTCGAAGACGCTGCCGAGACCGGCGACGCCGCCCGCCTCCGCCGCCTTGAAGATCTCGCCGAATCCCAGCGTGTAGCGCGCGTCCACGGTCAAGGTCCCCGTGCCCGCCCGGAAGTCGAAACCCCCTCCGATCGATCCGCCGAAGTCGAGCGTCTCGATCTCGTCCTTGATGTCCGCCTCGGTCGATCCCGCCGGGAGCCCCAGGGCGGTCAGATCCGCCTCCAGCTTGCTCGCCAGGTTGATCGCCGCCGAGGGCGCCAAATAGAAGTTCGGCGCGAGCAGGCCCCCGGACGGGAAGCGGAACTTCAGGAGCATCGGGAACTCGAGGTAGTCGAGCTTCATCGTGCCGTCCACGGTCCCGAGCGGCGCGCCGAGATCGTCCGTGATCACGAACGTCCCCGTCCCGCCCCGGGGGACGTACTGCACCTCCGGTTGCAGCGACACGACCCGCCCGACGTCGAGACGGAGGAAGCCGCCGTACGTCATCTGCGAGCGCGACTTGAGATCGGCCGCGTCCGACAGGTTGCCGTCGAAATTGGCGACGGCGACGCCGACCTTGATCCCTGGATGGATGCCGATCGGCCCTGCGACCGCCGGCGCCGCGACGAGGGCGGCCAGCGAGAACGTGAGCGCCACGAATGCGCGTCTCATGACTTCCTCCGTAAGGTGTTGGTGGTCAGCGCGCCACCGCGCGCGGGCCCGGACGCTCCTCGGACGCGTTCCGGCCGACCTGACGCCAGAAGGCCGCGGGATTCGTCTGGCGAAGCCGCGCCGTTTCGCTGATCGAATGGAACGCGAAGGCGACGCCGCAGCCGGTGGTGAGTCCGGCCATCAGATCGCCCTTCGGCGCGCCCGGCGCGAAGACCCACGCGAGCACGACCGCCGCCGCGACGGCGCAATTGGCGAGCGTCGCCGCCGTCCAGTCGCTCGCGACGTTGAACCCGGGGACGACTTCCAGGTGGCCGAGGCGCGTGAACCACTGCGGTCCGCGCTCCGACACCTCGAAGAACTCGCGGACGTAGCCGGCGATGAGACGAACCTGCTGCCGGCCGTGGATCATCGCGTAGAACCCGAAGGCGACGGCGAAGACGACCGGCAGCATCAGGCCGGAGCTGCGCGCCGCCACGCCCCACGAAAGGAGGACGGCCGCGGTGAGTCCGGCCGCCACCCAGCAGATCATCGAGGTGCGCTCGGCGTCGCTACCCCGACCCATGAGCGCGCGATACTCCATCTGATCCCAATCGCCATAGCCGGCCATGCGAAGACCTCCTTGTGTGCCGTATCGGTGGCGGCGCCGCCCCCGCGACGCCGTCGGTACCTATCGGCACTCCCGGACGCATGGTTGAGCCCCTGTGACGCCCGGCGGTCGCGGTGGGGTCTCGCCGTCACGATTCCCGGCCCTCCGCGAGCCCGCCATGGAATCGGCAAGTCCAAGCCAATCCATATGTTATGCGAATGTCTCGGTCGTGGCATGGCGGGTGCAGTGACTCCCGGCAGAGCGAATTCCGGGAGACACCCCGGCGCCAGACAGGAGGAACGATCATGAACGGACAGCGTGGAATGAATCGAACGTGGGTCGCGGCCCTTCTCGGCGCTGCGTTGGTGGTGGGGTCGCCGCTCGTCGCCCAGGCCGATGATGGCAAGTGGTGGGATCCTCAAGGGCGGCGCCCCGATCGCGAACGGCGTGTGGAGCGGACGCATCGCGACGACTCTCGAAACGATCGCGGGCAGCATCGCGGCTGGCGGAACGGCCGGCCTCGCTTCCAGCGCGACGTCGTGGTGATCCGGGACGGCCGCGGACCGCGCTTCCGGGCGCATCGCGTCTACGTCCGGCCCGTCTTCTTCGAGAGCCAGCACCTCTGCGTGGTGCGGCCCGTCCGCTACTTCGTCGGCGCGTCGGCGGCGATCGGAGGCGTGCGTCTCCATGCGCGCTTCCACGACGACGTCCGCTACGGCTGCAACTTCTGCGATGCCCGGTTCGGCGACTATCGCGGCTACCGGCGCCACGTCGTTCGCTGCGACGAACGTCCGCACGGCTACCGGTTCGAAGTGCGCGACTGGGACGACGATTGGTGCGACGACGACTGCGAGTACGATCACCACGACCGGCACGACTGGTAAGGAGCGCCCGCTCGGGCCCCAGCCGGTGAGGGGCTCGACGGTGGACCCGGGGGCGGTGGAGCGATCCACCGCCCCGCTTCGTTGGGGGGGGCTTGCGCGGCGGCGGGATCGGGATATCGTAGTTGATTGTCGGCCCGATTGGCCGATGTTGCCCCGGAAGTCGGGGCTGGGATCTCGGACTCGATCACGTCAGCCGGTTTCGTGCTGCGGATCCTTTGGACGTCCGGCATCCCCTCCTGTCGGCCAGCGCGGCGAATCGTCGCGCTGGCCGGTTGCTTTCGGGCGGCGCGGGGGGGCAAGATCGTCGGCATGGAGCCGCGTCGCCGGACACCGCCCGCGCCCGAAGGCCGCGCCCCCACCGGCGCCGGCGCCGGCGCTCTGATTCGCTCGGTCGTCCCGGTCGCGCTCACGCTGGGGCTCACGCTGGCCCTCGCGTGCGGTGGCAAGTCGACCCGGCCGGGGAACGGCGGCACCCCTCCCCCTCCGGCCGACTCCGAGTACGAGACGGCGCGGCTCTTCACGGGCCTCTCCG
>DASTOO010000140.1:0-9468 GCA_035762505.1 Candidatus Krumholzibacteriia bacterium | reverse complement strand
GTGGGCATCAGCCTGCCCGACGAGACGCTGTTCCGGCGCTCCATCAGCCTGGAGAAGATCCGCCTCAAGAAGGACGACATGCTCGTCATCTACACCGACGGCGTCACCGAGGCGATGAACGTGCGACGCGAGCAGTACGGCGAGGAACGCCTCCTCCAGATGGTGCGGAACTGCGGGCACATGTCACCCGAGCAGTTCATCGAGCGTCTCGACGAGGACCTGAAGCACTTCACGTCCGGTTATCCCCAGAACGACGATATCACCGTGGTGGCGGTGAAGGAGAAGATGACGGCGGACGACGTGCTCTTCGGAATCCGCAGGAAGCTCCTCGACCTGGTGGACGTGCAGGGCATGAGCGTAAAGGACGCGTGCCACGAGATGCGGGTGTCGCCCGCGACGTACTACCGCTACAAGCGCCGCCTCGACCTGATGGGCGAGCGCGGGCTGCGCAACGATCAGCTCCGCGACGACGTGAGTCTCAAGCGCGTGAGCCTGGAGGCGCGCAAGAAGATCATCCGCATCATCATCGACAATCCCGAATTCGGAGCGAAGCGGATCACCGAGGAATACAACCGCGACCGTGACGAGAACCAGCTCATCAGCGAGCGCATGGTCTACGAGGAGCTCAAACGGCTGAATCTAAACACCCGCGAGCTGCGCATCGACTACCTGAAGCGCAACCGCCTGGTCTCCGACGACGGCGAACCGGTGACACCAACTACACCCGTGGCGGCGGGCGCCGGCCGACCCTCCGACGCCGTGGACGACCTCCTGCGCGGGATCCCCGGCATCGCGGTTCCCGGCGGCGCACCCACGGAGGAGGCGCCCGCGCGAGCGGACGCGATGGGGGTGGCATCGTCGTCCTCGGCGGGCATCACCGAGATCCGCCTCACCGGCCACCTCGATTCGGCCACCTCGGCCGGGCTGGAGCGCCGCCTGCACGAGATGATCGTCGCCGGCGCCGTGAAGATCCTCGTCGACCTGAGCGACGTTTCCTACGTGTCGAGCGGCGGCTGGGGGATCTTCGTGGGCGAAGTGCGCTCGCTGCGCGAGCGCAGCGGCGACATCGTCCTCACCGGCATGACGCCCGAGGTGTACGACGTCTACGAGCTCCTCGGCTTCGCGGACGTCCTGCGCGCGTTCGGTTCCGTGGCGGAGGCGCGCGCCTACCTGTCGCTCCCGGTGGATAAGCGCTCCATTCCTTCGCCGGCGTCGCGCGAGCTGTCGCCCGAGGAAGTCGCGGCCGCGCACGGCATCACCATCGACGCGGGCGCAGACGATACGCCGCGCGAATGGCAGAGCCTGCGCGTGGAGGCGACCACGGTGGGCGAGCGGGGCGATATCGCGGTGCTATCGCTCGGCGGTATCATCGACACGGTGAGCGCGGAGAAGCTGCGGGCCTCGGTGGACCAGATCATCTCCAACGGTCGCTACAAGGTGGTCGTCGACATGTCGCAGGTCGAGTACGTATCCAGTGGCGGCTGGGGCGTCTTCACCGAGCGGCTGCGCGAAGTCCGGCGCGCGGGCGGCGACATCAAGCTCTTCGGGATGGACCCCGACGTCTACTACGTCTTCACGATGCTCGGCTTCAACATCGTGCTCTCGTCGTTCGACATCCTGGCCGACGCCATCGTCGATTTCCAGCGGCCGGCGCCGACGATGGCCGCGGATGCCGACGCGGCGCCCGCGGCGGTCGAGGTGCGCCCCTACGAACCGGTGGGCCGGGTGGCGGCGAGCGTCCCCGGCATGGAGATTCGCTGGGAGGACGGGCCGGGCGAAATCCGCATCGCGCGCCTTTCCGGCATCATCGAGACGACCGCGGTGTCGCTCCTCTCGGACGAGATCGCGCGCGAAGTCGCGGGCGCGCCCGAGGCGATCGTGTTCGACCTGGGCGGCGTCGAGTACGTGTCGAGCAGCGGGTGGGGACAGTTCGCCCACGCCTATGAAGGGGTGGGCGCGGTGGCGCTCGTCGGGTTGGACTCCGACCTGCTCGAGGTCTACGAGTGCCTCGAGTTTCGCTCGTTCATCCGCGCCTATGCGACGGACGGCGAGGCGGTTCGCGCGCTGGCGGGCGGGACGACGCCGCCGGAACCGGCGGCCCCCGAATCCACCGCGCCCGGCGACGCCGGAGGGACGGACCGGCAGGCGCACCTGGACGGCGTGGACGACGTGCTGGACGGCGCCGGGCCTCCGGGCGTCCCGGCGCCGGACCCGTTCGAGGGGGAGCCGTTCCCGGCACGGGCCCCGGCCGGCCCGGACGACGAGACGGCCTGGCGGCGCCGGACCTGGGAGGGCGGCGATGGAACGCGCAAACCGCCCGCGGAGGTCGACGTGAATGCGGCGCGGACCGACGACCATGTCGGCCGGGACGAGAAGCTCCGCTCGATCGGTTGGGAGTCCTACGGCCGCCGGCTGCGCAAGCGCAAGGGCGGCGACAGCGGGGGCGGCGACGAGCCGGACAAGAGCGGTGGCGAGGGCGGAGACGCATGAGGAAGATCGCCATCATCACGTCGAAGGGGGGGACGGGCAAGACAACGACCGCCATCAACCTGGGCCACGGGCTCGCGCTGTGCGGGAAGAAGGTGCTGATCGTCGACTGCGATCCGCAGCGCAACATCGCCATCGCCTTCGACGTGCGCGCGGGCAAGACGCTGTGCAACCTGCTGCAGCACGGCGAGGTGGAGGTGGTCGAGGCGCGCAAGAACCTCTACGTGATCGATTCGGGCGGGCGCGAGCTGGCGGAGATCGAGATGCTGCTCGCGTCGCAGACCAGCCGCGAGCGCCGGCTGGACCTGGCGCTCAAGAACCTGCGCGGGTGCGACGTCGTCATCTGCGACTGTTCGCCCACGGTGAACCTGATCAACATCAACGCCATCGTGTACGCGGACGAGGTCATCATCCCCGTGAGCATGGACTACCTGGCCCAGGCCGGCGCGCGCCAGACGATGCAGATCATCGACGAGATCAACCAGCACGCGACCCGCAAGACCTCCATCATGGGCATCCTGCCCACGTTCTATGATTCGCGCACGCGCCTGTCGTCGGACGTGCTGGGGTCGCTGCGGGAGCGTTTCCAGGAAAAGGTGTTCAAGAGCGTGATACGCACCAATACGTCCCTGCGCGAGGCGCCGAGCTTCAACCAGACCATCTTCGAGTACTCGCCGATGTCGCGGGGCGCGTTCGACTACTATCAGTTGACCGAGGAAGTATTGACCCGTGTCTGACCGGCGGCGCAAATCGCTCGGGCGCGATCCATTCGAGGACGCCAAAGAGTCGCGCGAAAGCGGCACCGTGAAGAAGCTGATTCGCGGCAAGTCGGCGCTCGCACCCGACCCGCGCGAGATCGAGGTGACGGTGCGCCTCACGCCGGCGACGCTGAAGCACCTCGACCAAGTGCGCGCGCGCCTGGCGGCGCGGGGACGGACCGTGTCGCGTGACGAGCTGATTCGCATTGCGATCACGCTCCTGTCGCCGGACGACGTCGCCTAAGGTCCGGTTGTGGCCGGGGGGCCACGATCGTATAGTATGGGGACCATGAGAGAGGTAACGACCATGGAGGGCTACGATCATCGTAGCGAGATCCAGTCGAGCGGGACGCGGTACCTGATCCAGTCGAGCTTCGTTCCGGCGCAGCGGACGGTGGTGACGTCGCTGTTCCACGAGGGGGCTCTGCTGTCGCGTCAGACCGAGCGCCACGGCGGGGAGCCGACCCCCGACGGGGTGCGGACGCTCGTGCGTCACGCCCACGACGTGTACCGCATGCGCCTGACGTCGCTGCTCGACCTGCGCGAGCGGCTGAAGAAGGACGTGGACGGACGCGCCCATCTCAAGCTGGGCCAGGCCCTCTTCGGCGAGCGCATGTACCGGGAGGCGATGGCGGAGACCATCCGGTCGATAAAGCTGGGACTGGAGGACGCCGGCGGCTACTCGATCCTCGGCAACTGCCTGCTCGCCATCGGCGACGGCGAAAAGGCGGTGCGCGCGTTTCAGAAGGGCCTCGAGCTCGCGCCGGCCTACGCGGACCTTCACAACGATCTCGGTGTCGCCTATCTCAGGACGGATCGCTGCCGCGACGCCGTGGTATGCTTCGAGCGGGCGCTCGAGATCAATCGCTACTATCAGAAGGCCCTCATGAATCTCGCCCTCGCACTGACGCGCAACGTGGTGCTCAAGCAGGACTACGATCTTTCACGCGATCTCCGCGCCAAGCTCCGGCGAATAATGGACCTGAATCTCCAGCTCAAGCCGCAGCTCGAAGGGGAGGATTTCCGGGAGGCGATCCGGGCGCTCGAAGTCGAGCGCTACGACACCGTCTATGAGCGCCTGGCGAAGATCAAGGAGGACCTCGATACGACCGTGGCGAACGATCTCTCCCTGGAGATCTACCTCATCCTGAAGTTCCGGGCGGACGAGCTGACGGAGACGGAGATCGACGGGCTGATCGAGCGCCTCCATGCGGAATTGGAGGCAAATCCGGGTTTTGCTGACATTCACAACGACCTCGGTGTGCTGTATGCTGCAAAATGCAAGATCCTCGTGGACAAGGCCCATGAGGCATTCCGGCAGGCGCTGGCGCGCAATCCGGGTTTCAAGAAGGCCGAGAAGAACCTCAGGCTGGCCGCTAACGACCGACAGGGCATACACTTCCTGCTGAAGGCGCTGTTGGACTAGCTCTTGCTTCGGACTGAGGTCGAGGGGAACCATGGAAAAACTCATCATCTCCGAAGAGCGGACCAACTCCGCCTACCCGGTTTCCGTGCTGACGCTTCGGGGGACCATCGAGACGACCAATGCCTCGGGGCTCGAAGAGACGCTGCAGCGAATCGTCAACGAGAGCTGCTACCGCATCGTCGTCGACCTGGGCGGCGTCACCTACATCAGCTCGGCCGGATGGGGGATCTTCATCAGCGAGATCAAGCGCATCCGGCGCAACGGCGGAGATATCAAGCTTGCAGCGATGATGCCCGAGGTCCGGGAGGTCTTCGATCTCCTCGAATTCGGCAACATCCTCAAACCTTTCATGAGGACGTCGGATGCGATTCGGGATTTCGAAGTCGCGACCGATTCGGGAACACAGGGCGGACCGGCCGGACGCCGTTAGGCGCGAACCGGCCCCACAGCGAGGTACCAACACAATGGCTGTAGATGGAATCGTGGTCAGCGTCATGACGGGCAGCGGCGGTGCGGGCGTGTCCGTGCTCAAGGTGAGCGGTTATCTGGACACCACCACCGCCGGGGAACTCGAGACCGCGCTCTACGGGCTGCTGGATCGCGAGGCGTACAAGATCGTGGTCGACCTGTCGGGGGTGAACTACATCAGCTCGGCGGGCTGGGGCATCTTCATCGGGGAGATCAAGCGCATCCGCAACCACGGCGGCGATCTCAAGCTGGTCGGCATGGTGGGCGACGTCCACGAAGTCTTCCAGCTGCTCGAATTCCACTCGATCCTGGAGGCGTTCCCGACCACCCAGGAGGCCGTCGAGGCGTTCAAGTCCCGTAACGCGGGCTGATCGCCATAACCCGCATCTTCGCCTGCCGGGGCCGCGCCGTCGCGCGGCCCCGTTTTTGTTCACGGCGGCCGGGTATTTCAGGGCGTGCCGGGGCGGCCGCCAGCGTATATAGTCACAGGACGCGCGCGCACCGTATCGGTGCCCGCCGGCCATTCTCATGATGATCATCGCCGCTTCCAGCCTGGGAATATCGTTTCACCCCTGGGTCGTGGCCTTGGCCGCCGCGCTGATCGCGGTCGCCCTCTTCGCCTACTGGCGCACCGCGCCCGGTGTCGCCGGGCGTTCGCGCGTCTGGCTGACGACGCTGCGGACCGCCGCCTTCCTCGTGCTGGCGCTCCTCCTCTTCGACCCGCGCTCCATCTGGCGAGGGGATCGCACGGAGGAGCCGCGGGTCGTGATGCTCATCGACCGGTCGGCGAGCATGACGCTGCCGGCCGAGGGCTGGGAAGGCGGGGAGAGCCGCTTCGACGTCGCCCGCCGCGCCGCCGGCGAAATGAGCGGGGTCCTGTCCGGCCGGGGCGGGCGCGCGGAGACCATGTACTTCTCGAGTGATCTCGACGACGTGGACGGCGGCGAGCCGCGCGCCGACGGCCAGGGCACCGATCTTGCGCGCGCCCTGGAGAGCGTCGCGGGTCGCTTCGAAGGCGAGAACCTCGCCGCCATCGTCGTCCTGAGCGACGGCGTCGAAACCGACGCGGCCCTGGTGCGCCCGCCGCCGCCCGACGTCCCGGTGTGGACGGTCGGTCTCGGCGACACGCTCGCCGCCGAGGACGTGCGCCTCGCCGGCGTCGATTACAGCCCGGTCGCGCGGGCGCCGTCGCGCGCGACGATCCGTGCCCGGGTCGCGGCCACCGGCACGAAACCCAGACGCGTCCATCTCACGCTCACCGAAGACGGTCGGACCGTGCTGGAGGCCGACACGTCCCTCGCGGCGGGTGACACGGAGGCGGTCGTGCCGCTCGCGGTGCGCGTGACCGAGCCCGGCCGGCGCGAATTCGTTCTCTCGGTCTCGAGCGACGGAACAGACACCGAGAAGGACAACAACCGCCGCGATGTCGTGATCGAAGTGGAGAAGGCGAAGACGCGATTGCTCGTGGTCGACCTCGCCCCCACGTGGGAGCTCGCCTTCCTGACCGCGCTCATTGCGCGGGATCCGGCGTACGAGTGCGAGGTGTTCGTCTCCGGCCGCTGGCCGTCGGCGCCGCCCGGGCGCCTCAAGCGCCCCGACGAGTTCGTGCCCGCGCTGGCGGGCGCGGACGCGGTGGTGCTGGCCTCCGTCGACGACGCGTTCATGACAAAGACGGTGACCGACGCGATCCGCCGCTTCGTCACGGATCGCGGGGGCGGGCTGCTCGTGCTGCCCGGTCCTTCGTCGGTGTTCGAGAACGCCGCCGTGTGGAACGCGCTCTCCGGCGTCATCCCGCTCCGCGGCGACCCGCCTTTTTCGTTCACGCTGCGGTACACCTCGGTCGGCCCCGGTGTGCGCGCGGCCGCGAGTCCGATCACGGCGCCGCTCATTCCTCTCCTCTCGCAGACCGACTGGCAGGAGCGCGCGCCGCTGCTCGGTTTCTACGTCGGGCTCACCCCGACCGCCGCGGGCGAAGTCCTGATCGGTGTGCGCGGGCGTTCCGTCCCCGCCGTGACCTTCGCAACCGCGGGCAAGGGGCGCGTCGCGGTCATCGCGGCGGGGCCGCTGTGGCGCTGGAAGTTCGTGGCGGAGAGCAACAGCGTCTACGACGAGCTGATGGCGAGGTTGATCGACGTCCTGACGCGGGGCGAGGAGTCGGGGCGTTTCGTGCTCGTGGCGGACAGGAACGTGTTCGAAGCCGGCGAGGCACCCGTGCTGCACGCGGAGATCCTGAACGAGCGCCTCCAGCCCGTGACGGGCGCGCCGGTGCGCGTGGAGGTCGCGCGGGTCGATTCCGCCGGGGTGGAGACGCCGCTCGCGCAGGCGGCCATGCGGCGCGAGTCACCGGACGCGTCCCGCATGTCGGTGACGCTGGATCCCATGCCGTCGGGTCGTTACGTGGTGCGCGGCAGTGCCGAGCTTCCGGACCGCACGATCGAGTCGCGCCCCCTGGAGCTGCGCGTGTCGACCTCGTCGGTCGAATTCCAGCGCACACCCCAGGACCGCGAGGCGCTGCAGCGCGTCGCGGGCCGGACCGGGGGCGGTTACGCCGCGCCCGCCGCGGCGGGCGACCTGGCCGGGCGCATCCCGCTGGAGCCGCGCCGCGTACCCACCGTGTCGGAGTCGGTGCTGCGTGCGGAGGCCCCGCTCTTTCTGATCCTGCTCGTTCTGCTTTCGGCCGAGTGGCTCCTGCGCAAGCGCGCGGGAATGATCTAGACCGGCCGGCCGGCGGAGTTTTCCGGTTGCGCGCGGCGGACGCGCGCGCTACACTGCCGTGCGAGGTGGTGGTGTGGTGATGGGTGGGTTGTCTCGATCTCTCCTCTTTTGTTTCCTCCTCCTATCGGTACTCGTGCGCGATGTCTCCGCGCGGGTCGTCGTCAATGAGCTCTACTACGATCATCCCGGCGCGGATGCCGGCTACGAGTTCGTCGAGCTGATCGACACCGCCGGCGCGCCTGCCGACATCGGGGGCCTCTCGCTCGAGTTTCACAACGGCACGGGAACGGGCTGGGTGGTGCTGTGGCGCGCCCCGGCGGGAACGGCGATGCCGGCCGGCGTTCCGTTCCTGGTGGGGGCGGCGCTGGTGTCGCCCCCGCCCGACGCACTCGTGGACCTCGCGCTGCAGAACGGTCCCGACGCGATCCGCATCGTGGCGGCGGACGGCACGGTGCTGGACGTCGTCGGCTACGGCGGCCTCGACGATCCCGCGCACGTCGAAACGCGCGCGGTACCGGTGGTCGCGGCGGGCATGTCGATTGCGCGCATCCCGGACGGCAACGACAGCGATGACAACGCAACGGACTTCGCAGCGTCGGCGCCGAGTCCGGGGCGCTTCAACGTGCCGCGACGCGACGTCGCCCTCGCGCTCGCGCCGGGAACGCCGTCGCTCCTCGGACACGACGCGCCGGGGGAGGAGCGCATCGTCTTCGACGTCGTCAACGCGGGCGTTCTCGCGGTCGCGGCGGGCGGTGTGCGCGTCGCGGTGACGGACTCGACGGAGTCGGGCAGCGTCGAGGCGGCGGCGTCGGTCAACGCCGGCACCATCGCGGCCGGCGCGGCGGAGCGCGTGGAAGTGCGGGTGGCGCTCGCGCGCGGCTTCCATCGTCTCTCGGCCAAGGCGAGCTACGCGGCGGACGAGCGCGGGCACAACGACACCGTGGTCCTGCTGCGCCGCGTGGGGCGCATTCCCGTGCTGGTGAGCGAAGTGTGGAGCGCGCCAAGCGCTCAGTGTCCGCAGTTCGTCGAGGTGTTCAACGCCGGCCCGACGCCGGTCGACGTGGGCGGGTGGCGGCTGCGCGACGCGCGCGCGCGCCCCGTGCCCTTCGCGACCGACTCGCTGGTGATTCCGCCGCGCGGCTTCCTCGCCGTGAGCGCGAGTCCCGCTGCGCTCCTCGCGTGCGTGCCGCGCGCGCCGCACGACGCCCTGCTCGGTGTGGACGGATCGTGGCCGTCCTTCAACCGCTCGGGGAGCGTCGTTGCCGACAGCGTCGTGGTGCTCGATCGTCACGGCATCCTGGTCGAGGCGGTGGGGTACCCGCCGCTTCCCAGCGGGTTCTCCGGGGTGAGCATCGAGCGTGTCGACCTCTACGACGGAGCGCGCGCGCCGGTGTGGCGCCTGTCGCCGTCCGCGGACGGCTGCACGCCCGCGCTCCCCAACGGGGCATCGCTCTACGACCCGCCCGTCGAGGGTGAGATCGACGTCGCCCCCAATCCGTTCACGCCCGGTCGCGGCGACGAGCTCCGCATCGCCGTGCACGCGGGCGCCGGTGTGGCGCGCGTGGTGGTGTCGGTATTCGACACGACGGGCCGCCGCGTCGCGGACGTGGGGGG
>DASTOO010000139.1:0-2344 GCA_035762505.1 Candidatus Krumholzibacteriia bacterium | reverse complement strand
GCATGGTGGCGACCACCGCCAGGCGGGGGTGGGCCGACAGCATCGGCGAGCGCGAGGCCGGCGTGGCGTCGGTGAGCGCGCCGGTGCTCGACGCGGCCGGCGGCACGTGGCGTACGGTCCTGTTTCCGCTCTCGGGCCGCGCCGAGAACGACGGGGATCTCAGCACCATCGTGCTCATTCATCGCAACGGCGCGCCGGTGGACTCGGTCGCAACGTCGGTCTCCGCGAGCTTCACCATCGACGTGCCCCTCGTCGTCGGGCGCAACGAGCTGGTCGCATATCAGCGCGACGGGGCCGGCAACGTGAGTGCAGCGTCCAACACGGTCGTGGTGACGTTCAAGTCGTCGGCCGGGGTCTTCTTCCCGGTGCCCTTCGTGCCGGGCGGGACGTTCCAGGTGAGCGCGAGCCGGATCGCGCGGGCGGCCACGTTGCGGGTGTTCGACGTCGCCGGCGATCTCGTGACCCTCTTCGAGGACTTGACGGCGCGCCAGTACTACGTGTTCGAGTGGAACGGGCGCAACCGCGACGATCAGACGGTGCGGCGCGGCCCTCTGGTCGCCGTCGCCACCATCGACTACGACGACGGAACGCGCGACGTCATGCGCGAAGTGTTTCTCTTCGATTCCAATCCATGATGAAGCCGGTTGTTTTCATTCTCATCGCGGCGCTGGCGCTCTCCCCTGCGGAGGCGCGCGCGGACTCGTCCACCGGAGGCGCGTTTCTGCTGTCCGGGTACGGCGCGCGCGCGGCCGGCATGGCCGGTGCCGTGAGCGCCGTGATCGACGACGAGAGCGCGCTCGACTGGAATCCGGCCCGCATCGCGCTCGCGCGGCGCGCGGGGGGGGCGTCGTTCGTGCAGCTCGTCCCGGGGGCGTCCCTGGACCAGGCGCAGATCGCCTTCGTGACGCCGCTCACCACGCCCGCGGAGGGTGTGTCCCGGCACGCTGTCGGCGCCATGCTGACCAACCTGTCCGCCGACATCGCGGGCATGGAAACCTACACTGAGAACCACCTGCGCGCCGCCTATGCATTCACGCCGCAGCCGGTGGTAAGCGTCGCCATCGCGGCGCAGCTGTTCTTCTCGCAGAGCGGCGTGGCGGGCTTCGACGCGTGGGGCTCGGGCGTCGATTTCGCGGGGCGCGTCTCCCTCAGCGAGAACTGGGACTTCGGCGTGGTGGGCAAGGACCTCTTTTCCCGTTACTCCTTCGACGACGGGCGCGACTCGGAGAAGGAGTCGCGCGTGGTCATCGGGCTCGCGACGCGGCGGCTTCCGATGCTCGTGCTCTCCGCGGACGTCGTGCACCAGTACGCCGCCTGGTCGCGGGTTCTGGTCGGCGCCGAGAGCGATTACATCTTCTCCCACCTCGCGCTGCGCGCCGGCGCCGCGTTCCACTCGGCGGGCGAGTCGCGCGCCGCGGTGTCGTTCGGTGCGAGCTTGCGCGCGCTCGACGCGCGCGTCGTGGTCCACTACGGCGCGACCATCGACGACGAGCAGGCGTTCGGCACCACCCACCGCGTGTCGATCGGCGTCCGCATCTAGCAAGCGCGTGAGCCGCTCCCTGGAAAGTATCTCCAACGGCGCGTTTCGCGCCGCATTCGTGCTTCTGGGCCTCTTCGTCCCTTTCTCGATCGCCGGGATGAATTTCGCGCTGGGACTCGCGGCACTCGCCTGGGCCCTGTGGATCATCGACCGGCGCGGCGCGCGCGTGCGCCCCGACGGACTCGCCCTGGCCTCCATCGCGCTCGCGGTGTCCGCGCTGCCCTCGGTGTTGAACTCGGAGAATGCGTCGCGTGCGCTCAGCGACTGGCGCTCGTACTGGGAGCTCGCGATCTGCTTCCTGGTGGGCGCGCACATCGCACGCGTCCGTGCGCGCGAGGCGGCGTTCTGGACGATGGCCGCCGCTTCCGTAGGCGCGTGCCTCGTGGCATTCGTGCAACGCGCCGGCGGCGTCGACGTGGGCCCGCTCCACATCGGCTCCGCCCACCGCGTGGGCGGAACGATGTTCACCATGACCTTCGCGGGAATCCTCTACCAGCTCGTGCTGTTCAACGCGGCCGCCGCTCTGTCGCCCCGTTTCTCGCGCCGGCGCTGGCTGCTCGCCGGGATCGTGGCGATCGAGTTCGTCGCCCTGCTCCTCACCATGACGCGGGGCGCGTGGATCGCTCTGTTCGCGGGGGCGGCGGTGCTGTGCCTGCTGGTGCGGCGCCGCGCGGCGGTGGTCGGCGTGGCGATCGCGCTCGCCGTGGCGGTGGTGTTCTCGTTCATGTTCGCGCGGGACGAAGGCCGCACCATCGCGGTGACCGAACTCGCGACCCGGCCGGCGGACCGCAACGTCGCGACGCG
>DASTOO010000138.1:0-3501 GCA_035762505.1 Candidatus Krumholzibacteriia bacterium | reverse complement strand
CTCCCGCCCACACTCGAGAAGAAGCTCCGCCAGCGCGTCGACAAGCTGCGCCGGCGGGGTCCGGCCCGGGGGAGGGCCCCTGCGTGAAATCGCTGTCCGCGAACGACCATAAGTCCGATACTGGATTTTCCGAACGGAGGCTCGCTTTGAATCGTACGTTTGTCATCACGATCGCGGCCATGACCGCCGCACTCCTGAACGGCGCGGTGAGCGCCGCGGAGGATCCGGGTCCGGACATAAAGCTCGGCGGGTATGTGAAGGTCGACTTCATCCAGGACTTTGACCCCGCCGGCAATGCCTACCAGTGGAAGGTGAGCAGCATCCCGGTGTCGGGCACGGCCGCCGCGAGCCAGGGCGGCCAGACGACAATTCACGCGCGCGAGACGCGTCTGACGCTCACCCTGCACGAGGACACACCCCGCGGGCTGTTCAAGGCGTACGTGGAAGGAGACTTCTACGGCGACAACAATGCCTTTCGCATCCGGCACGCCTACGGGGAGTACGGCGAGTTCCTGGGCGGACAGACATGGACGACGTTCATGGACATCTCGGCGCGACCGCGCTCGCTCGATTACGAAGGACCCGACGCCGAGATCTTCGTGCGGCAGGCGATGATTCGCTGGACGCGCCCCATCTCGGAGCAGTTGACCTTCGCGGTGGCGGTGGAACAGCCCGGCGGGCAGTTCGTCACACCGGATACGCTTTCCGGGAGCGCGCGCAGCAACGTCCCCGACATTCCCGCCTCCCTGCGCTACCACGTCAGCCGCGGACACGTCCAGCTCGCCGGCATCGCGCGCCAGATTCGCTTCGACGGTGAGACGGGAAGCCCCGAGGTCACCACCACCGGTTACGGCGCCAATCTGAGTTTCCGGCTCAACACCACCGGCAAGGACGCGCTGATGGGCGAGGTTGCGGCCGGCAAGGGCATCGGGCGCTACATCGAATCGTTCAACGGTGAGCATGCGGACGCGGTCTTCGTGAGCGACGTCGACATGGAGGCGCTGCAGGCCGCCTCCGCCGTGATTGGGTACGAGCACCACTGGAACGAGAGCCTGCAATCGAGTCTCGCCTTCGCGATGGCAACACTGGACGAGGACAGCCGCCTGTCGCCGTCCGCGATCAAGGAGACGAAGGACGCTCGCTTCAATGTGATCTGGGCGGCTTACCGGAAGGTCGACATCGGCGGCGAAATGCTCTGGGGCGAGAGAGAGAATCAGAACGGCGCCACGGGCGAAGCCTGGCGGCTCCAGTTCTCCATGATCTACAAGCTCATCTAGTCCTCGTTTTTCCCCATGACATGAAAGGAACCGTGACATGAAAATCACTCATATCCTGACGGCGACGGCGCTGCTCGTGCTGGCGTCGGGGTGCGACAAGTCGAGCGAGCGGGCGAAGACCGGCGAACCGCAGGCGGAGCAGGTCGCCGCGTCGCACGAAGCGCCGCACTGGAGCTACGAGGGCGAGACCGGTCCCGGCAACTGGGGCACGCTCGACGCGGAATGGTCGCCCTGCGGAGACGGCGAGCGCCAGTCGCCCATCGACATCGATCAGACCGTCCAGGCCGATCTGCCGGAGATGAGCGCCGCGTTCCAGCCGGCGTCGCTGAAGATCATTCATAACGAGCATGTCGCGGACGGGATCAACAACGGCCACACCGTCCAGATCAACTATAGCGAGGGGGACGTGCTCACGATCGGGGCGGAGCAGTTCCAGCTGGTGCAGTATCACTTCCACAGCCCGAGCGAACACACCGTTCGCGGTCGGCACTACCCGATGGAGATGCACCTCGTGCACAAGTCCGCCGCCGACAAGCTCGCCGTGGTGGGTGTGTTCATCGAGGAGGGGGCGCACAACACCGCCTTCGATCCTATCTGGTCCAATCTGCCCGCGACCAGGGGCGACGAAACCCACCTGGAGAACGTGATGGTCGACGTGAACCAGCTGCTCCCGGCCAGCACGAAGAGCTATCGCTACGACGGCTCGCTCACGACTCCGCCCTGCAGCGAGGGCGTGAAATGGATCGTCATGGCGACGCCGATCCAGCTTTCCACCGATCAGATCGGCGCGTTTCGAAACATTATCAACGGCAACAACCGGCCGGTACAGCCGCTCAACGGTCGTTCGGTATTGACCGATCATGTTGCCGAGAGTGGTATGTAACCAACCGAGGAGTGGACAATTGAAAAGGATCACATTGGCGCTCGTTTGTCTTGTTTTCGTCACCGCTCCAGCGGCAGCCGAGGAATGGAAGTATGATCTGGTGCTCTACGGCTGGCTCGCGGGGCTGGAGGGAACCATCGGAGTTGTCGACGTGGCAGAACAGCCGGTGGATGCCGCCTTCGACGATCTCGTCGGCTTCGTCGACTTCGCCATGGCGGGACACTTCGAGGCCAGGAGCACCAAGGGCCTCTTTGTGACCGACATTGCCTACACCGGGCTCAGCTCGGAGAGAGACGCGGTGGTCGCCAATCAATCCGTCAAAGTCGAAATGGATATCAATCAGTGGATCGTCGAGGCTGGTGGCGGCTACCGCGCCACGCGGGAATTCGACCTGTTCCTGGTGGGGCGTTACTACATTCTCGACACGGGCGCGATGTCTTCGTCGGCCATCGGTGAATCAACGGCCGAGTCCACCAAGGATTGGGGTGACGTCTACATCGGCGCCCGCTACGCAAGGATCCTCAAGGAGAAATGGCTTGTGTCGCTTCGCGGCGACATCGGAGCGGGTGGCTCGGAGTTCGCCTGGTTCGGAAATGCCACGGTGGGCTACCGCTTCGGCGAGAAGTTCTCGGCGGGGGTGGCGTGGCGGGTCTTGAGTCTCGATCGCGAAGGGGACCCCGCGGATTCGGACTACTTCGAGTACGACGTGACCCAGAGCGGTCTCGGGATCGGGCTGGGATATAGTTTCTAGCAACGATGGGAGCCACGCAACTCGACCGCATTGCGCGGTATTCTCGCGAAGTTCCCTCTGACGTCAAGGAGAAGTCTGTTATGCGAATCACGTACCCACTCATCGTGCTCGTCGCGCTGGCGTCCCTCATGGGGAGCGCCATCGCGCAGGATTCCGCGCCCACCGCGGGGGAACGCGTCGCGGCCATCAAACAGAACCTGGCCACGAGCCAGCAGAACCTGAAGCAGTACGCGTGGACCGAGACCACCGTCATCAGCTACAAGGGCGAGGCGAAGTCCACGAAGGTCAACTCCTGCGCCTACGGCGCGGATGGCAAGGTCGTCAAGACGCAGGTCTCCGCACCGGCGGAGGAAGTAGACAAGCGCGGGCTCCGCGGGAAGATCGTGGATAACAAGAAGGAAGAGCTGGCGGCCTACATGCAGAGCGCCGTGGCGTTGATCAAGAGCTATGTCCCGCCCGACCCGGCCAAGATCCAGGCGTGCAAGGACGCCGGGAAGATGACCATGACAGTGACCGAGCCGGGCAAGCGCGCGAAGATCGACTTCAAGGACTACGAGAAACCCGGTGACAACCTCGGCGTCGAGATCGAC
>DASTOO010000137.1:0-3068 GCA_035762505.1 Candidatus Krumholzibacteriia bacterium | reverse complement strand
ATCTACCAGGGCAACGAGAAGCGCATCGACGTGACGCGCGTGCTGTGGCCCCGCGCCATGGACATGAACGACCGCGCGCTGCGGCACATCGTGGTGGGGCTCGGTGGGAAGACCAACGGCGTCCCGCGCGAGACCGGCGTCGTCATCACGGCGGCGTCGGAGGTCATGGCCATCCTCGCCCTGGCCACCGGACGCGAGGATCTCAAGAAGCGTCTGGGTGACATCGTCGTCGCCAACGACGTCGACGGACAGGCGGTCACCGCGCGCGATATCGACGCCGATCGGGCCATGGCGGTCGTATTGAAGGACGCCATCCAGCCCAACCTCGTGCAGACCATCGAGCACACGCCGGCGCTGGTGCACGCGGGGCCGTTCGCCAACATCGCCCACGGCACGAGCAGCGTCGTCGCCACGCGCACCGCGCTGAAACTCGCCGACTACGTGGTGACGGAGTGCGGCTTCGCCGCCGACCTGGGCGGCGAGAAGTTCTTCGACATCGTGTGCCGCCAGTCGGGTCTCTATCCCAACGCGGTCGTGATCGTCGCCACCACGCGCGCCATCAAGCGCCACGGCGGCGTCGCCGAGAAGCCGACCGACCTCCTGGAGAAGGAGAACCCGGCCGCGTTCGAGGCGGGGCTCGCCAACCTGGGCGTGCACATCCGCAGCATGAAGAAGTTCGGGGTGCCGATCGTGGTGGCGCTGAACCGCTACCCGTTCGACACGGAGGGGGAGATCGCGACGCTCCGCCGCTACTGCGAGGGCAACGAGGTGGCGTTCGCGCCGCACGACGCCTTCATGAAGGGCGGAGAAGGGGCGGTGGAACTCGCGGAGATCGCGATGCAGTTGGCCGACTCCAACCCCGCACCGGAGCGGCGATTCCTGTACGATCTCGACGCGACCCCGCAGGAGAAGGTGCGCCGCATCGCGACCGAGATCTACGGCGCGGACGACGTCTACTTCGAAAAGGACGCAAGGACGAAGCTGGACCGCTTCGTCAAGCTGGGTTACGGTAAGCTCCCGGTGTGCATCGCGAAGACGCAGTCGTCGCTCTCGGACAACGCGAAGCTCCTCGGCGCGCCGAAGGGCTTCACGGTGACGGTGACCGACGCCATCCTCTCGGCCGGCGCCGGATTCATCGTGGTGGTCTGCGGCGACATCATGCTCATGCCGGGCCTCCCCGCGGTCCCCGCGGCCGCGCGCATGGATATCGACGCGTCGGGGAACATCACCGGGCTGTTCTGAGGCGGATCCGGCGTCGTGTTATAATGACCCCGCAGGGCAAGCATCGACGGGCGATATCGGTTTTGTTCACGAAGCCGAAAGGGTGGTTGTCATGGTACACGCACGCGCGTTTCTGTTGTTCTCCGTTTCTGTAATCCTGTCGGCGGTTCTCTGCGGCTGCACCGACAAGGAGCAGGCTGCACAGCTGGCCGCGCAGGCCGAAGAGTTGGCCGCTCTGAAGGCACAGGACGCGACCGAGCAGGCCAACCTGGCCAACTTCGACGATCTCGATTTCAACGTCTTCAGCGGCCAGAAATGGGAGGACCTCGGGAAGAGTCACCACAGGGACATCGTGGTGCACTGGCCGGACGGACACTCGACCACCGGTATTGACGTTCACACCGAGGATTTGAAGAAGATGTTCGTCTATGCCCCGGATACGCGCATCAAGGAACATCCCGTCAAGATCGCGCAGGGCGAATGGACAGCCGTTATGGGCGTCATGGAAGGGACCTTCACGCAGCCGATGCCGGCCGCCCACGGCAAGACCATCGCGCCGACCGGGAAGGCGTTCAGACTGCCGATGGCGACGATCGGCCGCTGGGCGAACGGTGTGATGGTCGAGGAGTACCTCTACTGGGACAACGCCGCGTTCATGCAGCAGATCGGTCTGACGCCGTAGTCGATTACATCTTCTCTTCGACGCTGCGCACCTTGTCGTCCATGGTCTGCGCGCGATCCGTGCGCGTGCCCGCCTTGATCACGCACGACACCCGCGGCACACCCATCCCGTGGAGCACTTCGTGGCAGCGCTTGACCGCCGCGAACACGTCGTCCCAATCGCCTTCAATGTTGGTCCCGTAGGCGTGGAGCCGCGTCTCGAGTCCTGCGTCCTTGAGGACCTTCTCGCACGCGGCGACGTACTTCGACAGGGAAACGCCCACTCCGATGGGGAGCACGGTGAGATCAGCGATGACTTTCATGATTACCTTTCAAGGGCGGAAGTCGGCCATGGGGAGTATACCACCGCCGCCGTCTCCCCGCACGGCGGAGGTGTTCCGACCGCTCACTGGCACGAAGGGTTGGTTGGCGGGCACACGATGACGCCGGGTGCAGGCAGAAGCGGGCGCGCGCCAGCCGCGAGACGACGAGAAGAATCACGCGGGCGGAGGATATCGGCAGGAGCGAGGCGCGTCAACGGCGCGTGGGTGGCGGGGTGGTACGGCACGTAGTATCATTCAGCCGAACATCATGGCCGGCAACCTCTCCTTCGAAGAATTCGCGGCGGCGAGTCCCTGCCGGGACCCGGCCGACCGGAAGAAGCTCCTCTTCATCTACCGCGCGCTGGAGGACCTCGCGGCCGAGCGCCGCGGGTGGGTCGCGGACTTCGCGATTCTCGAGACCGCGTGCGGAACGGGCGCGATCACCCTGTCGCTTGCGCGGACGGGCGCGCGCGTGCGCGCCTTCGACACGGACGCGAGGGATGTCGGCGCGCTCGGGGCGGCGGCCGCGCGGGCCGGTTTTGACAACGTCACCGCGGCGTTCGGGGACGCGTCGGCGCTGCGGACCGCCGAGCGCTTCGACGTGGTCGTGGCAGGGGACATGGATCGGGCTCCCGACCCGGATGCGTTGCTCGCGAACGTCGTGCGCCACCTCGCGCCCGGCGGACTCGTGATCGTCATCGCGTCCAACGGCTACGGGCGGTGGGAGCGTGGGGGCGCGTCCGGTCGCGGTTCGAAGCCACGCCACCGGCGCTTCACGCACGGGAAACTCGTGACGCTGCTGCAACGCAACGGCCTCGACGTCCACCGCCTCACGAACGCCGCCTTCCTGTCCGCGATGTCGCC
>DASTOO010000136.1:0-8445 GCA_035762505.1 Candidatus Krumholzibacteriia bacterium | reverse complement strand
CGCGCGCGCAAGTTCGTCCTGCGCGCATTCCTGGACCAGTACCCCGACCCGGAGAACCGCGTGACGTTGTCCGAGAAGAAGGACGAGCACGGGATGCAGCTCGCCGACGTCCGCTGGACTTTTTCGGAGCAGGACCGCGCATCGGTCATCCGCTTCTTCGAGCGGCTCGAACGCGAGATGATGTCACGGGGGACGGAGCGCATGGACTTCTCCCGGCTCCGGGCCGCGGAGGACTGGCCGCTGATCGGGATTCACTCCCACTTCATGGGCACGACACGAATGGGGGACGACCCGCGCACCTCGGTCACCGACGGGGACTGCCGGGTGCACGGCAGCGACAACGTGTTTGTGGCCGGCCCGTCGCTGTTTCCGGCATACGGATACGCCAACCCGGTCTACACCATCGCGGCTTTGTCGCTGCGCCTGGCGGACCACTTGAAGGCGCGCGTCGGCGCCCGGCCGTAACCCAAGAGCACGATCACGCCCCACGCCGCCAGTGCGAGGATGTACGGGGCCGGCGGCAGGCGCCAAACGAGCTCGCATGTGTGCAGGCCCGCGGGAAGATCGACGACGCGGATCAGGCCGGAGGAATCCGGCCCGATGCGCGCGCCGGGCGCACCCGTGAGCCGCCAGAACCCGTGCCACGCGGCGTGCACCGCGAGTTCGCCGCCCCCGTCGGCGGAGTCGGTCTCGAATCGGATTCTCCCGCTCTCGTACGAAAGCACCCGCACCACGACACCCGGCGCGAGCGGTGTCACCCACGACAGCGGCTGTCCCTCCTTCTCTAAGACGGTGAGGTTTCCGGCACCGCGCACGATGCGCATGTCCCCGTGCCCCACAATGGTCCGGGCGAGGGCGGCGTCGGACACGACCACCGCGCGCCCGTTGACCGCGCGCATCCGGCGCAGCAATACGTCCATGTGGCCGCGTTCCGACAGTCCGGGCGCGGGGACGCCGAGGATTCCGTCGAACTCGCTCTGCGTCCAGGAGAACGTGGGGAAGGGGACCGCGCCGTACCACGCGCCGACCTGGGGAATCCCCGTGCGCGCGCGCGTCAACGCCAGGAGGTGGCTCTCGCCGAGCACGCCGCCGCGGGTGCCGAAGGTATCCTGGACGATGATCCGTCCCTCCTCGTTCGCGCGATGCTCGCGGAGCCAGCGCCACACCGACTCGACCTGCGCGACTTCGACCGCGGCGGGCGCCGGAACCCGCTGGCGAAGGGGGAGCCCCCACCACACGCACGACCCCAGCGCCACCACGGCCAGAGTGGCGCGCATGGACAACGTGCCCGCGCGCGCGCTCAGTGCCATTGCCGCCGGCAGCGCGGCGAGTACCAGACCGATGCGCACCACGTGCAGGAATCGCCAGCTCAACGGGCCGAGAACGGGCTCGGGCAGCCAGCGAACGGCGACGAGCGCCGCGAAGAGACCGAGCGCGAGTGCGGCGCCGCGCGCGGCGAGCGGGACGGCCGCCGCGTACCGCCCGCGCCCCGTCAGCATGAGAAGAACTCCGGCCATGCCCAGCGCGACCAGCGCAGCCGGCGGAATCGCATCGGTGTAGAAGAGATCGCGCACCACACCCATCGTCACGACATCCACGGGAAGCAGCAGCAGTCTCACGAGCGCGCCGGCCGGCAGGTCCTGGCGGAGCGCCGTCCACGCGTCTGCGCCGAGCAGATACGTGAGCCAGAACGCGCTCGACGCGAGCAGGCCGAGAAGTGCCGCCGCCGCGTCCAGCGCGAGGTCGTGCCAGCGGCGGCGGAGCGCGCGGAACACCGTGTGCACGATGAAGAGGGCCGCCGCCGCGACCAGCGCCATGAGGTGCGTGAGACCGATCAGCCCGACGAGCCCCGCGACGCGGGCCGCGCGGCGCCGGCGCTGAGCGCCCTGCGACAGCTCGCCGGCGAGAAGGATCAGCCCGCCCAGCCCGAGGTGCCAGGTCCACATCCCCGCGAGCGCCGACTCGAAACCGACGAGCGCCGGGCGCTGCACGAGGAGCACGAAGGCAAGCAGGCCGGCGGCGAACGGGGGAAGCGTCCGCCGCGTGACGCGATACAGGGCGAGCGCGGGCGCCAGGAAGCCCAGCCAGACGAGCAGCGTGTAGGGAACGAGCGGTTCGACGCCGAGGTGCGCGAGCCCGCCGAGCAGTCCGTACCACAGCGGCGACTGGATGAGCGCGACCGGGAACCCGCAGAATGCGTCGTCGGACCATCCCCACGCGCCGGTTCCTCCCATAGCGCGCGCGAAGCCGTCGACCTCGGCCAGGTGAGCGGGGTGGTCCATGTGGAATCTCACGCCGCCAGCGAGGATCGGGGCTGCGAGAATCGCGGACGCGCACAGCAGAACACCCAGCGCGAGTGCATCGGACGTCGGGAACGACCATCGCCGTGCGCTGCGCGGACGATCTGGCCGCGGTCTCCGGAAACCCATGGGGCCAGTATAGAGGAAGTCCGGCGGCCGTGCTAAGCTCCGGCGCCATGGAGTCCCGCGTCGAACGGAAGTTTCTCGATCGCAGCGAGAGAAAGCTGATCTACGCGCCGTCCGAGAAGATCGGCGTCATCGTGGTCGACTCGTTCCCGGCGCTCGGCACCCTCGCGGCGCTGCGATTCCTCGAGTGGGTCCAGCACCATCCCGCGGGCGTCATCGCGCTCCCGACGGGCAAGACGCCCGAGTTCTTCATCCGCGAAGTGCACCGCCTCCTGCGCGGGTGGCAGGAGAAAGCGACCCGGCGCGAACTGACGGAGTGGGGCATCGACCCCGCGCGTAAATGTGATCTCGGGGGGCTGCGCTTCGTGCAGATCGACGAGTTCTATCCAATCGAGGCGGACCGGCACAACAGCTTCCACTACTACGTGAACCGCTTCTACATCGAAGGCTTCGGGCTGGACGCGCACAAGGCCCTGCTCATCGACGGAGGCCGCATCGGGCTGGCAGCCGGGCAGACGCTCAAGAGCATGTGGCCGGATGGCGTGGTGGATCTGACGCTGCGGCACCGCATGGCCGCTTCGAAGTCCGAGCAGTTCCAGCGGGACGTGATCGAACGGATCGACCAGTGGTGCGCGGAGTACGAGCAGCGCATCCGCGACATGGGCGGGATCGGCTTCTTCCTCGGGGGCATCGGGCCGGACGGCCACATCGGCTTCAACGTGCGCGGCTCCGACCTGCATTCCACCACGCGGCTGTGCGCGGTGAACTACCAGACACAGGCCGCCGCGGCGACGGACCTCGGGGGGATCGAGGTCGCGCGCCGGCGCCTGGTGATCACGATCGGGCTTTCCACCATCACCCACGATCCCGCGTGCACGGCCATCGTCATGGCGGCGGGCGAGGCCAAGGCCGACATCGTGCGCGACGCGATCCAGAGCGAGCGGCACGTGCGCTATCCGGCGACGGCGCTGCAGGTCCTCCCCAACGCGCGCTTCTATCTCACCCAGGGCGCCGCGAAGAAGCTGGCGGCTCGGCAGCTCGTGACGCTCACCGAGTCGCGCGACGTGAGCGACGCCCGGGCCGACCGGGTCGTGATCGACCTCGCGATCGCGGCGGGGAAGCGGATCGAGGATCTCACGGAAGACGATTTTCGCGCGAGCCCCCTCGCCGCGGCGCTCCTCACAAAGCGCACGGACGGCGTCGGCAAGCTCTGCCGCTGGACCGCCCATCGCCTGAAGGACCGCATCGTCGCGGGCTCGCACATCTCGAGCAACACCATCTTTCTTCACACCGAGCCGCACCACGATGATCTCATGCTGGGATGTCTCCCGCTGATCGCCCGGCACATCCGCGACCACAGCACGCGCCACTACTTCGCCACCCTCACCAGCGGCTTCACGGCGGTGACGAACTCCTTCATGCTCGGCGAGCTGCGGAAACTCCGGGTGTTCATGGAGTCGCCCGCCTTCGCGGCGCTCGCGGCGGACGGGTACTTCGATCCCGGCGCCCACGCCTTCCGCAACGGGGACGTCTGGCACTACCTCGACGGTGTGGCGGCGCAGCGGCGCTCCATGCAGGACGAAGGGGAGGCGCGCCGGCTCTATCGCAATCTCGTGGAGATGTCGGGCGACGCGCATCCCGACGGGATCCGGGACCGCGTGACGATGCTGATCGACTACTTCGAGGCCGTGCATCCGGGCGAGAAGGACGTCGATCGCGTGCAGAAACTCAAGGGAATGTGCCGTGAGTTCGAAGCGGAGTGCCTGTGGGGTTACTTCGGCTGGAAGGGCGATTCGGTGCGGCACCTGCGCCTCGAGTTCTACACGGGCGAGATATTCACCGAAGAGCCGACGATGGATCGTGACGTCCCGCCTCTCCTCGAGCTGATGCGCCAGGTGAAGCCCGGTGTGATCACCCTCGCCCTCGATCCCGAGGCGAGCGGCCCGGACACGCACTACAAGGCGCTGCAGGCCATCTGTGAATCGCTCAAGCTGTACGAAGCGGAAGCGGGGCACGACATCACGGTGCTGGGCTACCGGAATGTCTGGTACCGCTTCCATCCCGCCGAAGCCGACCTCATCGTCCCGGTGTCGATGGGGATGCTCGCGCTGCAGGAGAGTGCGTTCCTCAACACGTTCAGCTCGCAGCGGGAAGCGTCGTTCCCGAGCCCCGAGCACGACGGGCCGTTCTGCGAGCTTGCGCAGAAGATCCAGGTGGAGCAGTACCGCATGATCAAGGCGTGCCTCGGGCGGGAATACTTCTACCAGCACCCGAGCGCGCTGATGCGCGCGACGCGGGGTTTCGTGTTCCTGAAGCGGATGACGCCGGCGGAGCTGTACTCGCACGCGCGCGAACTGAGACGGACCACCGAGGACGCCTGATTATTCGTACCGGAGTGCGGTGATCGCGTCCAGGCGCGCCGCGCGCCGCGCCGGCCACAACCCGAAGAACACCCCGACGGCGGCGCTGAACACGAACGCGAGTGCCACGGCGTAGAGGGAGATGCTGGTGTTCCAGTTGTTCACCTTGGCCAGCGTGATGGCGCCGGCCGCGCCCGCCATGATCCCCACGACCCCGCCCGCCAGGCACAGCACCAGCGCCTCCACCAGAAACTGCAGCATGATGGCGCGCCGTGTCGCGCCGAGCGCCTTGCGGATCCCGATCTCGCGCGTGCGCTCGGTGACGGACACCAGCATGATGTTCATGATCCCGATGCCGCCCACCAGAAGGCTCACCGCGGCGATCCCGGCCAGCAGCCTCGTGAACGTACGCGTGGTGTCCTCCATGGTTGAGAGCAGGTCGGCCTGGCGCCGTATCTGAAAGTCGTTCTCCATGCCGGGACGGATCTTGTGCTCCCGCCGCAGCACGCGCTCGATCTCGATCATCGCCAGGCTGGACTGGTTCACGTCCGCCACCTGCACCGTGATCGACCGCAGACGGTCCGTGCCGAAGATGCGATAGCGCGCGGTCTGCAGGGGGATCAGCACCTGCTCGTCCAGGTTGGCGAACGACCCCTGCGACCCCTTTTCCGCCAGCACCCCGACCACCTCGAACTGGATGCCGCGTATCAGCACGGTCTGGCCGATGATCGCGGCCGGGTTGGCGTCGAGCATGGTGGGGACGGACGCACCGAGCACGGCGACGCGCTTGCGCGCATCGTCGTCGCCTTCCGAGAAAGCGCGACCGGCGGCCAGCGTGAAGCGCCGTACCGCGACGTAGTTCGGTGTCGTGCCGACGACGCTCACGTTCGCATTCCGGTTGCCCATCTTGACCTGCTGGTTGCGCGTCAGCTCGGGAATCACGGCCGCGACGTAGCGCGGGTCGCGCGCGAGCATGAGCGCGTCGTCCACGGTGAGGCTGACCCGGCTCTCGCTGGCCACACCCCCGCGCTGGCTCTGGCCGGGGAACACGGTCATGAGGTCGGGCCCGAGCGCCTCGATCCGCGCCTGCACGGATCTCTGCGCGCCCGTTCCGAGCGAGACCATTGTGATCATCGCCGCCACCCCGATGATGATGCCGAGCATGGTGAGCGACGACCGCAACACGTTGGCGCGGATGGCGCGAATGGCGACGAGGATGATTTCGCCCAGGATCACGGCTGTCTCCGCGGCGGCGTGGTCTGGCTGCCCTGCTGCTGCATGCCGGGGATGCCCCCGCCCGTCATGCGCTGGATGCGCTCCTGCAGGCGCTGTTGCGAGGCCACGAGCGACGCGCTGGGGAGCACCACCACCGTGTCACCCTCGGCCAGCCCGTCCAGCACTTCCATGTAGTCGAGGTCGGTGAGGCCGGTTCGGATCATCGCGGGGGTCGGCCTGCCGTCGCGCAGCAGGAACACGATGAAGCTCCCGCCCCCCCGCGCGCCCCGGCCGCCGCGCCGCTCCGCGGGCGATGCTTTGGCCGTGGAATCGCCCGGCGCGCGCGCGCTGTCGGCGACACCCGGCTTCCGCGCGGCGGCGAGATTCGCCTCGACCGCGGCCGCGTCGAGGCCCAGGACACCCGCCGCGGAAGCGACGTCGCGCGCGGTGCGCAGCGATGCGTACGGGACGGCCAGCACGTCCTCGCGGCCCCCGATATGGATCTCGACCTCGGCGTTCATGCCCGGCATCAGCGCGTGCCCCGGATTGGCGATGCGCACCAGGGCCGGGAACAGGGTGACGTTCTGTTCCACCGTGGCCTGGGGCTCGATCTTGAGCACGCGTCCCGAAAAGCTCCGGGTGGGGTAGGCGTCCACCGTGATGGTGGCGGTGAGACCGGGGCGCACGTTGCCGATGTCGGTCTCGTCCACCATGGTGCGGATCTGGACCGTGTCGAGATTCGCCATGGTGAAGAGCACCGTGCCGCCGCCCACGTCGCGCGTGGGCGACGAAATGACGGTGCCGAGCTCCACGTTCTTCGCGATGACGACGCCGTCGACGGATGCCACGATGCGCGTGTCGTCCATCTGGTCGCGCGCGATCTCGAGATCGATCTGTGCGCGCACGACCTGCGCGTTCGCGCTGACGTACGACAGGCGGGCGTCCTCGTATTCCGACTCCGTGATGGTGCGCGACTTGAAGAGCGTGGTGGCGCGGTCGAACTTGGTCTTGGTGATCTCGAGCTGGGCGCGGGCGACCTCGAGGTCGGCCTCCGCCTGCGAGAGGTTGTTGCGGGGCTGCCGGGGATCGACCACGGCGAGCAGCTGCCCCGCCCTGACGCCGGCGCCGGTCTCGATGTGAAGCTCGATGATTTCGCCCGACGCCTTCGATTTCACGTCGACGGTGCGGACCGGCTCGATGACGCCGGCGGCCGACGCGGACACGACGATGGTCGTGCGCGTCACCGGGACCTTTTCGAAGAGCGGCGCGGACTCCTTTTCGCCGCACGCGAGAGCGAGCGCCAGCCCGGCCGCCACCCCGGTCAAAGATCGCGTCACCCCCCAGCGTCTCACAACTCGCGCCCCACCAGCGCTTCGATCTCGGCGCGCGCGAGCAGGTAATCGAAGCGCGCCTGGATCAGGGCCACTTCCGCCTGGGTCAGGCTCGCCTGCGACGACGTGAGGTCGAGACTGGTCGCGACGCCGAGTCGATAGCGTTCGTTCTGCACGCGAAAGTCCTCCGCGGCGGCGAGCACGTTGATCCGCGCGATCTCGATCTGCTCGTACGCGGCGCCGAGCAGGGCGAGCTGGCGCGTCAACTCGGCGCTCACCCGCAGCCGCGCGTCCCGCGCGACGGCGTCCGCCACGTCGCGCCGGGTTGCGGCCGACACCTGCGCCGCTTCCCGCGCGAAGCCGTCGAATATGGGCCACGAAAGGGAGAAGTTGAGCGACGACGAGTGGGCGTAGTCGTCGAGGCCCGTGAAGGGCGATTCCGTACCGAAGTAGTCGTCGCCGTACGACATCCCGAGCGAGGGCCAGTAACGCGATCGCGCTGCGGCGACCAGGGCGTCGGCCGCGCGCGCCTCCGCCTCGGACTGGACGATCGCGGGACTCTCGGACTGCGCCTCGTCGCGAATGAAGGCTTCGTGGGGCAGCGCGGGGAGGGCGCTGTCGGGCACGGCCACGACGGGCCCGCCGACGCCGATCTGGCGCCCGAGCGCCGCCTGCGCCGACGCGTTCGCCGCGCGCGCGCGCAGGAGCGCGATGCGCGCGTTGCCGACCTCGACGGTCGCGCGCAGCGAGTCGGAGATCGTCGCCGCGCCCGCCTGAAGGTTCTCCACGGCCGCTCGCAACTGCTCTCCGGCGCGCTCGAGCTGCGCCGTGGCCACGCGCACGAGATCGTCGCTCGCGGCGGTGGCGTAGAACAACTGCTTGGTGGCGAGCATCACCTGGAAGCGCTCGTCGCGAAACCCCGCCTCCGCGGCGTCCACATCGGCGGCCGCCGCGCGGCGGTTGGCGATGCGCTGGAAACCCTGGAACAGGGTGAGGTTCGCATTCCAGCCCAGGGAGTAGGCGAAGTCCGGGTCGCCCTCCGCGCGGCCCGCGATCCGCCGCGTCGCGGAGGCGCCGGTGGACACGGAGGGGAGGAAGTCACCCAGCGCCGCG
>DASTOO010000135.1:0-15174 GCA_035762505.1 Candidatus Krumholzibacteriia bacterium | reverse complement strand
CCCGCCTTGTGGCCGGCGAGGCGGGGCAGACGGCGTTTCTTGGCCCAGCGGCCGTTGCCGTCCATGATGACGGCGATGTGTCGGGGGAGATTCTCCGCGGCCTTGAGCGCCTCGATCTGGAGGTCGATGTCGGTACTCATGCGTTCCACGGGGCGCCCCGCGGCCGGCCCGCGAGCCGGCGACGGGCGAGCGTCAGATCTCGAGGACTTCCTTCTCCTTGGCGGCCACCGCGTCGTCCACTTTCTTGATGAAGGCGTCGGTCAGCTTCTGGATGGCCTCCGTCTTGGCGTGCGAGTCGTCTTCCGACAGCTCGTGCTCCTTCTGGAGGCGCTTGATCTTCTCGTTGGCATCGCGGCGCACGTTGCGCACCGCCACCCGGGCGTCCTCGCCGATGCGCTTGACCACCTTCACCAGGTCGCGCCGCCGTTCTTCGGTGAGGGTCGGGATCGGGAGCCGGATGGTGCCGCCGTCGTTCTGGGGATTGAGCCCGAGGTCCGAGGCCTGGATGGCCTTCTCGATCTCACCCATCATGGAACGGTCCCAGGGCTGGATGACAAGCGAGCGCGGGTCGGGCACCGAGATGTTCGCGATCTGCTTCACCGGAACCGTCTGGCCGTAGTAGTTCACGCGGATGACGTCGAGGATGGCGGGGCTCGCCTTGCCGGTCCGGATGCTGGCGAGCTCGTGCGCGAGGTTCTCCACCGTCTTGTGCATGTGATCTTCGGTCTTCTTGTACAGTTCGTCCAGCATGTCGCGCCTCCAGACTCAGGAAACGGTGGTGCCAACCGGTTCGCCGCGCACGGCGCGCATCAGGTTGTTGTCGCCCGTGAGCTTGAACACGACGATCGGCAGTTTGTTCTCCATGCAGAGCGAGATGGCCGTTGCGTCCATCACCCGCAGACGGCGATTGAGCACGTCGATATAGGAGAGCTGGTCGAAACGCCGGGCGCCGGGATCCTTGAGCGGATCGCCGTCGTATATCCCGTCCACCTTGGTGCCCTTCATGACGACGTCCGCCTCGATCTCGATGGCGCGGAGCGCGGCGGCGGTGTCGGTGGTGAAATAGGGGTTGCCGGTCCCGCCGGCGAAGATGACGATGCGTCCCTTCTCGAGGTGGCGGATGGCGCGGCGCTTGATGTAGGGCTCCGCCAGCTGTTCCATCTTGATCGCGGTCAACACCCGCGTGTCGACGCCGTGCGCCTCGAGCGCGCTCTGGAACGCCAGCGCGTTGATCACCGTCGCCAGCATGCCCATGTAGTCGGCGGTGACGCGGTCGATGCCGTTCTCGCTGCCGGTGCTGCCGCGGAGGATGTTGCCGCCGCCGATGACGAGCCCGACTTCGGTGCCGAGCGCCTTCACGTCGCCGATCTGTTTCGAGTAGGCGGCGAGCCGCTCGAAATCGATGCCGCCCCCATCCTCGCGGGCGAGGATTTCGCCGCTGAACTTGAGCAGGATCCTCTGGAACCTCATCCCGTTCAGGACGGCACCTCCGGTGCTACTGGCCGAGTTGGAAACGCGCGAAGCGGGCGATCCTGATGTTCTCGCCCAGTTTCGCGATGGCTTCGTTCACGATGTCGCGGATTTTCTTGTCGTTGTCGCGCACGTACACCTGGTCCATCAGCGCCGCCTCCGCGAAGAACTTCTCGAGACGGCCGACGACGATCTTCTCCGCCACGGCGGCGGGCTTGCCCTCCTCGACGGCCTGGGCGCGAAACACCTCGCGCTCCTTCTCGATCAGCGCCGCCGGGATGTCCTCGCGGGTGACACCGAGGGGTGCGGCCGCCGCGATGTGCATCGCGATGTTGCGCACCAGATTCTGAAACTCGTCCGTGCGCGCGACGAAGTCCGTCTCGCAGTTGACCTCCACCAGCACGCCGACGCGGTTCCCAGGGTGGATGTAGGACATCACGAGCCCTTCGCTCGCCTCGCGGCCCGCGGCCCTGGCGGCCTTCGACAGCCCGCGCACGCGCAGGAACTCGATCGCCTTGTCGACGTCGCCCGCGCTCTCGGCGAGCGCCTTCTTGCAGTCCATCATCCCCGCGCCGGTGCGCTCGCGCAGTTCCTTGACCATTCCCGCACTGATTTCCATCATACCCTCCGACCCTGACCTCGTTGCTACGCGACCGTGCGGCCGGCCTCCTGGACCGGTGCCGGCTCGTCGCCCGTCGAAATGTCCCGGCCCTCGCTGTAGCGCGAGCGGCCCTCGATGCACGCGTCCGCCACGATCCGCGCGAACAGCCCGATGGCGCGCATGGCGTCGTCGTTCCCCGGGACCGGGTAGTTGACTTCTTCGGGATCCGCGTTGCTGTCCACCACACCGACGATCGGAATACCGAGGCGGCGCGCCTCGTTGACGGCGTTCTGTTCCTTCTTGGTGTCCACGATGAAGACCAGGCCCGGCAGATCCGTCAACGTGCGGATGCCGCCGAGGGTCTTCAGAATGCGCCCCTTCTCCTTGCCCAGGCCGGAGGCCTCCTTCTTGGAGAACTGGGTGATGGTGCCGTCGAGCTCCATCTTCTCGAGATACTCGAGACGGCCGAGGCTCTTGCGCACGGTGTTGAAGTTGGTGAGCGTTCCGCCCAGCCAGCGCTCGGTGACGTACGGCATGCCGCAGCGCGTCGCCTCCTCGCGGATCGCGAACTTCGCCTGCGGCTTGGTGCCGACGAAGAGCACGGTGCGACCGTGGGTCGCGACCTCGCGGATGGCGTCGCGCGCGCGCCCGACGCATTCCAGCGTCTTTTCGAGGTCGATGATGTGGATTCCGTTCTTCTCGGTGAAGAGGAAGGGCTTCATCTTGGGATTCCACCGCTTGGTCTGGTGGCCAAAATGAACGCCCGCTTCGAGCAGTTCTTGCAGGGTGACTTCACCCATAATAGGACCCCCTTGGATCTCGGTTGAGCCTCCACCGCGCCGGATCGCCAACCCCGTCAGCGACGGGGCACCGGGACGACCCGCTCGGGGCGCGGTGTGTGTGATATCGGGCCCGCCGCTCGCGCGGCATGCCCACCTTACGACCTGGATGCGATGGTTGAGAAACGGGCGGCACGGCCCGGTTCCCGGGCGCTTAGCGCTTCGAGAACTGGAACCGCTTGCGACGGCCCGCAAGACCGTACTTCTTGCGCTCCTTCATCCGCGGATCGCGGGTGAGAAGGCCGCGGGCCTTGAGCATCGGATGAAAGCGCTCGTCGAGCTTGATCAGCGCGCGCGCGATCCCCAGCCGGACGGCTCCCGCCTGGCCGGTGATCCCGCCGCCATCCGCCGTGGCGTCGATGTCGAACTTCCCCGTCGATTCCGTCGCCTCGAGCGGCTCCCGAACCCTGAGCACCAGGGTCTCGCGACCGAAGTACTCCGTCAGTTCGCGTCCGTTGACGGTGATCTTGCCTTCGCCGGGCCGGACGAACACGCGCGCAACCGCTTCCTTGCGTCGCCCGACCGCCCCGATCAACGCGGCTTTCGCCGCTTCCTGCTTCTTTGCCACCATGTCGTATTTCCGTCTTTCCCTGTCCGGTATTTCAGTATCCGGTCGGGGGCATGGCACCCGGCTGCTGCGCCGTGTGCGGATGCTCCGAACCCGTGTAGATTCTCAGATTCTTCAACATGCGCCGGCCGAGTCGCGTGCCGGGAAGCATCTTGCGCACCGCGGTGCGCACGACGAGCGTCGGGTCCTGATCGATGACATCGCGCATCGTCCTGACCTTGAGTCCGCCGGGGTAACCGGAGAAGCGATAGTACAGCTTGTCCTCGCGCTTGTTGCCGCTGATGTAGATCTTGTCGGCGTTGACGACGATCACGTGATCGCCCAGCGAGAGATGGGGCGAATACTCCGGGCGGTGTTTGCCGCGGAGCACGTTCGCGATCTCGCTGGCCAGGCGGCCGAGGGGACGGTCGGTGGCGTCCACCACGTACCACGTCTCCTTGATGTCGGCGCCTTTGACGGTATGTGTCTTCATGAACATTCGCTATCACCTGCGCTTGCAGCGCACACCTCTCCGAACCCCTTGGGGGGAAAGCCGTCAAGATATACCAACCCCCCGGGGGGTCGTCAAGCCCCTTTCCCGGCGGGGACGGGCTAATGGCCCTGCATGGCCAGGGCGCCGCCCTCGCCGGGCACCGGGTCCGTAACCCCCAGCAGGGTCTCGTGGGACCGGACGATGCTGGCCGTCAGGAAGGCCAGGAGCCCGAGCTCGATCAGGAGCAGCGGAATGCTGACCGGGGACACCGGCGCGAGCATCAGCCAGTACTGGAGGGTGACCCCGGCGATGACCACCAGGGCCAGCCCGGAGGTCACGGCGGCGATCGCCTTGTTCCTGCGGCGCAGGAGCACCGCGAACGGCACCATCCAGACCATGGCGAAGACCATCCGCGCGATCACGCCGTACGGCGTGTGCAGGCCGATGCGGCGGACCAGGTACGAGGTCTCCTCCGGGATGTTCCCGTACCAGATCACGATGAGCTGCGAGAAGTAGAAGTACGCCCAGAAGGTGGCGAACCCGAAGATCAGCCCCCCGATCGACTTCTGGACCAGCTTCGCGGGGGCGTCGGTCCGGCGCCGCCAGGGAAAGACCACGAGCGCCAGCGCGCAGATTCCGGTCAGGAACGCGCTCACCGCGACGAAGGCGCCGAACAGCGTCGAGAACCAGGGGCGTTCAATCGACATGAACCACTCGATCCCGATCATGGAGAGATGGGCCATGAAGAGGATCACGTAGACGACCGCCCAGAAGCGCGCGTGCTTCTCGCCGCGCAGCGCGCCGGCCAGGAACTTGCGCGCCACCAGGAACACGAGGCCGATCAGCACGAGGTGGCGGGCGACGAAGAAGTTGCGGCTGAACCACATGCTCGGGTGCTCGACCCACGGGTAGATCGAGAGCTGCGGGATGTTCGCGATGAACAGGAGTGCGGCGGCCGGAATCACGTACTGGAGCGACGCCGCGCGCGACAGGAGGGGCCGGTGCCAGTGCCCGTCCGAGATCTCCGCGCCCGCCATCAGCACGATCGCTCCCTCGGCCAGGCCGAGGAACAGCGCGATGGCGATGGTCAGCGACGCCCCCGCGCCGGGCTCGAGCAGCGTTTCGGCGAGGAAGACGATGCCGGCCACGAGCACGGCCGCTATCATCCAGCGGGTTCCATTCAGGCGGATTCCCATGGCCTAGCCTTTCCTGACGTGGATCTCGAAGCTGTCCACGAATTCATCGTTGGAGATCACCGTTCGCACCGCCGGCATGCGCGACCCCACCAGGAAGCCGAGGAACGCGGAGAGTCCGCCGAACAGAACCATCAGCTCGAACGCGATCACCGTGTACGGGGGAATGCCGACGATGGGCTTGTTCCCCACCGGGAGCACCCAGTCGAGCGCGGTGAGCGAGGTGAAGAGGTAGCCGGTCGCGGCGCCGGCAAGACCGCCGACCAGTGCAAAGGTGCGCACGATGCTCGGCTTCATGTCGAGGATCTCCTCGGCGTCATGGACCGGATGCGGTGCGCGGATCTCGATGTCCTTCGGCTTGACGCCGCCCTTCACCAGTTCCTCGAGCTTGTGCAGGAAGTCGTGCTCGCTCTCGAAGACGAATTTCTCCGTCAATGTACTTCCTCCTTCTTCTCGGTGATCGCCACCACCGGCAGGAACTTCGCGAACAGGAGGAACATCATGAAGAAGAACGCGAAGGTTCCGATGGTGATGCTGATTTCCACCGGTTGGGGCCGGTAAGTGCCCCAGGCGTACGGAACGAATTCCTTCGAAAGCGACGTGATGATGATCACGAAGCGCTCCAGCCACATGCCGATGTTCACGAAGATCGACGTGATGAACAGATACGCGAGACTGCGGCGCAGCCTCTTGATGAAGAGCGGCAGGGGCACGATCATGTTGCAGAACACCATGCCCCAGTACTGGTACTTGTAGTGCCCCGTGGCGCGATCCGCGAAGATCCCGAACTCGTAGACGTTGCCGCTGTAGTACGCGAGCAGGAACTCCACGATGTACGCGTAACCCACGATCATCGAGGTGAACAGCATGGTCTTGGCCAGCTTCTCGAAGTGATCGATGGGCATCACCCGCTCCAGCTTCTGGATCTTGCGCATCGGGATGCACAGTGTCAGCACCATGGCGCAGCCCGAGAAGATGGCGCCGGCCACGAAGTAGGGAGCGAAGATAGTGGTGTGCCAGCCCGGCACCAGACCCATGGCGAAGTCCCACGACACCACCGAGTGCACGGACAGCACCAGCGGGGCGGCGAAACCGGCGAGGAGCGCATAGAGCATATTGTAGTTGCGCCACTGGCGCTTGCTGCCCACCCACCCCAGCGACAACGCGCTGTATACGTGGCGGCTGAAGCCCTTCGTGTAGCGCTTGACGATCGCGAAGTCGGGGATGAGGCCCACGTAGAAGAACACGACGCTGATGGTCAGGTAGGTCGAGACCGCGAATACGTCCCACTCCAGCGGCGACTTGAAGTTCGTCCACAGGAGGCGCTGGTTGGGATACGGGAGCAGCCAGAAGAAGTACCACGCGCGCCCGAGGTGGATGAGCGGGTACATGCCCGCGCACATGACCGCGATGACGGTCATCGCCTCGGCGGCGCGGTTGAAGCTGGCGCGGAACTTCGAGCGGAACAGGAAGAGCACCGCCGAAATGAGCGTCCCGGAGTGCGCGATACCGACCCAGAACACGAAGTTGACGATATAGATACCCCAGCCCACCGGGTTCTGCTGTCCGCCGACGCCGATGCCCTTGTAGATCTGCCAGGCCCACGCGCCGAGCAGGCAGACCACGAACACCATGGCGCAGAAACCGACCAGCGCCCAGTACGCCAGCCCGGGCTTCTGCATCGCGGAAATGACGTCCCGCTCGATCTGGAGACGCGCCTCCGAGGCGGGGTGCCCTGCAGCCGCGGGGACGGGCGCGGTCTTATGCGTCATGGCCGTTTCCCTTCTTGAGGTAGAACACCGCCGGGCTCGTCCCCAGCTCCTCGAGCAGGCGTGTGGAACGGGGATCGTGCGCCCACTGGTAGACCTGTGAGTTCTCGTCCAGCAGGTTGCCGAACACGATGGCGTTCCCCGGGCACGATTGCGCGCACGCCGTCGTCACGTCGCCCTCGCGGATGTCGCGCTTCTCGTCCTTGGCCACGTCGCGCGCCTTGCGGATGCGCTGGACGCAGAACGTGCACTTCTCCATGACGCCCTTCCCGCGCTGCGACACGTCGGGGTTGACCATGAGGGTCAGAGGGTGGCGACGCTCCCGGAAATCGAAGAAGTTGAAGCGCCGCTGCTTGTAGGGACAGTTGTTGCCGCAGTAGCGCGTGCCGACGCAGCGGTTGTAGACCTGCGCGTTGAGCCCTTCGTCGTTGTGATAGGTCGCGTACACCGGGCACACCGGCTCGCACGGCGCGTAGTCGCAGTGCTGGCACATGGTGGGCACGAAGTCCGCCGCCGAGCCGTCGGGAGCGTAGTAGGGCTCGATGCGGATCCACTGCATCTCGCGGCCGCGCAGGTGCTGCTCGCGTCCGGACATGGGAACGTTGTTTTCGACCGAGCACGCGACGATGCACGCCGAGCAGCCCGTGCACTTGTCCATGTCGATGGCCATGGCCCAGCGGTACTTGGGATAGTTGGGCGCCGGATAGAAGCTGACATCCTCGCGGCTTCCGTGCACCGCCTCCCCACCGCCGTGCGTCATCCCGGCGAGCGGTCCGAAGTGCGCGGGGTGGCGGCCCGGCACGGCGCCGCGCCCGTCTTCGGTGAACGAGCCCGACACGATGGTCGTGCGCACGCGCCGGCCGGTGGGCTGCACGGTCAGGTCCGCGACCAGGGCGCTTCCCTCGCCGCTCACCCGCGACCATCCCGCCGGCACCGCGACGACACCGCGCTGCACCATGAATACGTCGCGCGCGAGACCCGGCTGCCGTCGCACCGGGAGGCGCGCCGCCCAACCGCCCGCGCGGAGCTCGAGCTCGTCCTCGTCCCTCACCCCGAGCGACGCGGCGGTCTCGCTGCCGACCGACACCCACGCGTCCCACGTCACCGTCGAGAGCGGATCGGGAATCTCGCGCAGGAGCTCGAGGGACTCGCCGCGGCCGTCGTACCAGCGTAGCGACGGCGCCACGACCAGCACGGGGCCGCCGGCCGGCGCCGCGGCGTTGAAGCCGAAGCGGTGGTCCGCCTCGCGCAGCGCCGGCGCGCCCGCGGTGGCGCCGCGGTCGACGTAGCCCTTCTTCACCAGATCGCCGGCGCCCGGGCCGTACTCGCGGGCCCAGCGGTCGGCCACATACTGTTGATAGGAAGTCTGCGGCGCCGCACCCGCCTCCGCCATGATGCGCAGCAGCACGTCGCCGTCGGACAGCGTGTCGAAGAGCGGCGTCATCGCCGGCTGGACCACGTTCAGCACGCCGGCCACCGGCTCGGCGTCGCCCCACGATTCCATCGCGTGCGAGAGCGGCAGCACCACGTCGCAGCGCTCGAGGGTCGCGTTCATCATGTCGCCCACGCCGACGAGGAACGCGGCCCGTCCCAGCGCCTTCGCGAAGCGCTCGTCGGACATGCGCGCCACCGGATCGACGCGGAACAGCATCAGCATTCCCACCCGCCCCGCTTCCAGCCGCTGCGCGAGACGGTCCATGTCGGCCATGCTGCCCACGCGCGAGTAGTCGGTCGCGCGCGCGAAGTCGACGGTGCGCCCGGGCATGCCGCACGCGGCCTGGATGAGCGCGGCGAGGTGCGCGACGTCGAGGCCGCCGTCGTGGGCGACCGACACGCCGCCCGCCACCAGCAACGGGTTCGACGCGCGCGCGAGCGCCTCGGCCATGTGGTCGAGCGACTCGCGCGCGATCCCGGTGATCTCGCTGGCGCGCTCCGCCGTCACGACGGGAACGCGGCTAACGTGCGCGGCCGTGCGCGCATCCAGCGGGCGATGATTCGCCACGTAATGCAGGAGGAACGACAGCACGTGCGCCTCCGTGCCCGGGCGCGCCACCAGGCGATGGGACGCCTTGAATCCGGTCAGCGAGGCGTGCGGCTCCACGTGGTACCACGCGAAGCGTCCCCCCTTGTCGCGGCGCCGCGCGAGCGCGCGGGAGAACGCGACGGGGTTGCCGTAGGTCTCGAGCACGTCGGCGCCGACGGTCACGACGAGGTCGGCGTCGTCGGGCGAGAGCGACGGCACCACGGCCACGCCGAAGAGCGCGCGGTTGGCTTCGCGCACCGCGGCGTACGAGAACAGCTCGAACTCCGGCAGTCTGCGCACACCCGTGCGCGCGCTGAACTCATCCATGAGCGCCGCGAGCGACCCCGAGGTCCGCCCGGAAAGAAGCGCGTGCTCCCCGCCGGCCTCGATCGCGCTCGCGATCCTCGGCAACGCCTGCTCCCACGTCGCGGGGGCGAGCGTTCCCGCAGCATCCTTCATGAGCGGCTGCCGGATGCGATCGACGCTGTACAGGTGGTTCAGCCCCGCCTGACCGCGGATGCAGAGCGCCCCGTCGTTGACCGGGTGTCCCGCGAGTCCTTCCAGCTTGACCGGACGGGCGTCGCGCACGCGCGCGTTGACACCGCAGTTCGCCGGGCATTCCGTGCACGACGTGGCGACGAAGGTGGCCTCGCCGGGGATGAGCCCGTCCTCGGGCGGGACCAGGTACGGGATGAGCTTCTCCGACTTGCGATTCAGGTCGCAGCCGGCGAGCACGGAGGCGCCCGACGCGACTCCCACCCATCGCAAGAAATCTCGCCTGTCCATTATGTGACGGCCTCCGTTCCTTCCTCTACCGGTGGCAGATCAAACAGTCGGTCGGCGCGTTGTTCTCGGTGTGGCACGACACGCACCACCCCATCTTGAGAGAACTGACCTGGCGCACCCTGGGCATCGCGGCCAGCTGCCCGTGGCACTGCTCGCAGGCCACGCCGGCGCTGACGTGCCGCTTGTGCGAGAAATGGACGTGTTCGCGGATGCGGATCCGGTGCACGCGGTTCCAGGGCACCGGCTCCTTGTTGTTCCAGTACTCCGTAAGCTGCTGGACGCCGGCGGTTTCGGTCTTCACCGCCACGTGGCAATCCATGCATTTCTTCATCGACGGAACGCCCGCCGTCATGGCCTTGTCGGCGTCCTCGTGGCAGAACAGACACTGGAGGTTCAGCTTGCCGACATGGATCTCGTGGCTGAACGCAATGGGCTGGTCCGGCGCCTTACGATGGGTGTGCCAGCGGAAGCCGAGCAGCAGGATCAGGACTGCGAACAGCGCGAAATATCCGAAGATCGCCGCGCTAATGACTCTTCTGGCCACTCTGCACCTCTGTCGGGGTCGGCGTTTGAGCTTCCGGCTGCGCGCCGTCCGCCGGGGCCGCCATCTGGCCCAGCAGGTACTCGGCCACGGCCTTCGCCCTGGCGGAGCTCAGGCCCGGATTCGGCATGGGCGGATACTCGGGATTTATCTTCACCGGGTTGAGCACGAAATTCTGGAGGCCGTCGACGTTGTTCGCGTATTTCGTGAGCACGGTGGCGAGCGGCGGTCCGACCAGCCGGTCGTTCATGCGGTGGCACTGCATGCACACGCCGTTGAAGGTTTCCTCGCCGAGGTTGCGGCCCGCGCTGGCCGCCATCGCGGCCTCGATCTCCGCCTCGCGCTCGAGGCGCTCGCTCTCCGCCTTGGTCTCGATGAGGCGGGCGTGCTCGCGGTTCGCGTTGGCCATCGAGCGCACGTCGAACGTGCTCGACAGGACGAACACCAGAATGAACAGGCTGAACGTCGTCGCGCCGAAGCGGGGCTGGCCGGAACGCAGGGCAGCGACGAAGGCGTAGGCGATGATCATGGTGAGCACGGTGACGGCCGCGCCCAGCAGGTACACGGTGGAATCGAACACCACGTCGGGCGAGGTGAACACGTAGAACAGGTTGAAGACCGGCACCGCGAAACAGAAGGCGAGGCCGAGCCCCGCGCCGAAGCGGCGCGCGAAGGCCGCGTACTCGGCGTCGGTGACGCTCTCGCGGCCGCGCCAGCGCAGCACGAAGAACAGGATCGCGGCGCCCGTCAGCGCGAAGCCGAGGTGGACGAACAGGAGAAACTTCCAGATGACGTTCCAGTTGAGGAGCAGAATGACGACGTTCTTGAGCCGGAACCACTTCTCCGGGTCCTGCAGCCGGATGATCGCGCTCATGAGGGCGAAGTACGAGCCCATGAGCACCAGGAGTCCGCCCGTCCCCAGCGCCATGTGGAGGTGGAAACGGGCCGCGCGTCCGCGGAACGACCGGCGGTACAGGCCCAGGAGCGCCAGGCCGAGGATCACGCCCGGTATCGGCAGAACGATGTACTTGAGCGGAAAATGCGGGGCGCCCACGAACCACTGTCCGTAGATGAACGGCAACACCATCATCGGCAGGACGCCGAGCACCAGCATCGGCAGCCCGCTCCCGAGACCGATGCCGATCAGGTCGCCCGCCAGGCGCGCGAAGAGCGGATTCGGCATCTCGTGGTCGGAGAACGTGAGCCACATGGCCACCGCGGCCGAGCCGATCACGAGCGCGATGTACGGCAGGTGGATCGTGTAGGTGACGACCGCGAGGAATTCGAGCAATTGCAAGTGCGTCGCAGTCGGTGGAATGATGTGCTGACTCAAGAAATCCATGAATCGCCTTCCGTTCCTTCTATCCGACGAGTCCGCTCAGCGAGAGCACCGAAATCACGAACAGCGCATAGAGGTTGATCTGGTGGAACGCGAGCACCGCGCCGTCCGATCGCACCATGGTCGTCGCGTGCCACCCAAGCCACAGTGAGGCGAGCGCGAGCCCCGCCTGCGCCCACACCGCCGAGGAGACGCCGAACAGCGGCATCGACAGGCACGCCACCGCGGTGGCGATCATCCACACGTAGATGATCCGCGAGAGCTGGCGGCGCGAGAACAGCCGCGTCAGCGTCGGCAGGCCGGCGCGCGCATAGTCGTCGCCGATTCGCAGCAGCAGCAGCCAGAAGTGCGGCACCTGCCACACGAAGAAGAAGAACGCGACCGCGGCGATGCGCGGATCGGCCACCGATCCGCCCCCCGCCACCCATCCAATGGCGGGCGGGAGGGCGCCGACGACGCCGCCCGGAATCGCGGCGAACGCGGAGATGCGCTTGAGCGGCGTGTAGATGCCGTTGTACCAGATGACCGTGCACGCCCCCAGCATGGCGGCAGCCGCGTTGCTCGCGAGAAGCGCGAGCCCCCCCGCCAGCAGCGCCAGCGCGACCGCGAGCCCGGCGCGCCGCGACATGCGACCGGAGGGGATGGGACGGCCCGCGGTCCGCTTCATCAACGCGTCGATGTCGACTTCCTGCACCTGGTTGAGCGCGCCCGCGCCGCCCGCGAGCAGGAACACGCCGGCCACGAGCGGCACGACGTCGGCACCGAGGCCGCGCGCTGCGAGAAAATAGCCCGTCACCGCGGACGCGGTCGCGAGAAGCGCGATGCGAACCTTGGCGAGTTCGAGCACCATGCCGGCCAGACGCACCATGTTATTTGAGGCTCTTTATATAGGAGGTGAGCGCCTTGATCTCGGCGTCGTTCACGAGGCCCTTCTGCGACGGCATCAGGGGCTGGAATCCCTGCACGATGTCCGCGGTCGGCTCGAGAATCGAATTCCTGATGTACTCGTCGTCCACCGCGACCTCGCGCGGCTGTCCCGCGGTCACCACCGTGGCCTTGTGCCCGTAAATGCCCTTGAACGAGGGGCCGATGAGGCGGCTGCCGTCGGCGCTGTGGCAGGCCGTGCACCCCTTGGCCTGCGAGAGCTGCTTGCCCAGCGCGATGATGGCGGGATCCGACGCGTCGGCCTCGGCCGCCTTCTGGATCGCGATGACCTTCTCGCCCTCCGCGACGAGCCAGGCGTCGTAGTCCTCCTGGGTGAGCACGTGCACCTTGCTGAGCATGGCCGAGTGTTGGTTGCCGCAATACTCGGCGCAGAAGACGTCGAAGTCGCCGAGCTGGGTCGCCTGGAACCAGAGGTACAGGTCGGGCACGCCCGGAACCGCATCCTGCTTCACCTTGAAGGCCGGAATGAAGTAGCTGTGCAGGACGTCCTGCGACTCCAGGTTGATGCGCACCGGTACGTTGACCGGGACGAAGAGCTCGGGGCTCTGCACGCCGTTCTCGTATTCGTGGTTCCACGACCACATGCGGCCCGTCACGTTCACCTGGATCGCGTCCTCGGGTGCCGCCTTGAGGAGCTTGTAGCCCTCCCATCCGTACCAGAAGAAGCCGAACGCGAGGATGGTCGGGATCACGGTCCAGATGATCTCGAGCGTGGGATGACCGTGGACGTCCTCGCCGACCGGGCTGCGGCGCCGGTTGTAGCGGAGCGCGAAATAGACCATCACCAGCGTGATGCCGATGAGCATCGCGAGCGAAACCGCCGTGATGAAGAGCATCGGCCCGTTGATCGCGTCCGCGGTTGTCGATAGGCGACTCAGCATGGGGTTACCTGAACAGCGTGTCGGTGAAAGTCAGCCCGATGTTGATGACCATCACGACGATCACGATCAACAGCAGGCGGTGAAACGTCTTGCTCTCGTACTTGAGGTGCATGAACAGGTACAACACGATCGTCGCCTTGACCATGGCGATCAGCAGCGCCACCAGCACGCTCGCGTTGCCGAAGTGCATGCCCGCCGCGGTCACCGTGATGGCGGTCAGCACGAGCAACGCGAACCAGGTCAGGAAGTAGGTGCCGTACCCGACCGGTTCGTGGGCGTGTTCGTCGTGTTCGTGATTCTCGTGGCTCATGCCTTCCTCCGATGATCCGGCCTAGGTGATCAGGTAGAAGAGCGGGAACAGGAAAATCCAGACGATGTCGACGATGTGCCAGTACAACCCCGAGTTCTCGAGGAGGTTGAAGTCGACCACGCGGAACCGCTCACGAACGGGCCAGTACTTGGTCGCGATGTCGATGCGCTGGATGGACGTGTCGATCTCCTCGCCGGTCCACAGCGTCTTGCCGTCCCGGTCGACGATGGCGATGCGCCCGCCCTCGGCGCGGGAGAGCCCGTGCCCCGCGACGAACGACACCTTGCCGTTGGGCTGGTTCGCCACCCGCAGGAACATCACGGTCAGCAGGACGACGCCGACCAGCACGTGGACGCCGTGCACGCCCGCCATGGTGAAATAGAGACCGAAGAACAGGATCTCGCCCTTGGGGTGCGCGAGCAGGAACTCCGAGCCCGGATAGATGCCGTGATGGATCTTCGCGCCCCACTCGAAGTACTTGATGACGAGGAAGGCGACTCCGCACAGCACGGTGACGGCGAGCATGCTCAGCGCGAGCTTGCGGTTGCCGTGGTGCGTGGCCGCGATGGAGAGCGCCATCGTGAGGCTGCTCGTCAGGAGGATGAGGGTGTTGACCGTGCCCAGCAGTGTGTTCAGCTCCGCCGCGGCGTGGTGGAAATCCTGGGCGTACTCGGACCGGTAGACCGAGTAGAGGATGAACATCCCGCCGAACAGAATCACTTCCGTGATCAGGAACAGCCAGATGGCGAACTTCGAACCGGTGTAGTCCTTGTGGCTCGGGAGCGCGAGGGAGTGCGGGTGCGAGCTCATTTCGCCTCCGAAGGCGCGGGCTCATACGCGCCGCGCGTCACGGTCGGGATCTCCTCGAAGTTCTCGAGCGGCGGCGGCGAAGGCACCGTCCACTCCAGGGTGCGGCCGCCGCCCCACGGGTTGGGCTCCGTGCACACCGGGCCGGTCTTCAGCGAGCGCAGCAGATTCCAGAACATCATCAGGATGCCGGCGATCATGATCCACGACCCGATCGTGGACACGACGTGCCACTTCTGGAACTCCGGCAGGTAGTCGTAGTAGCGACGCGGCATGCCCTCCCAGCCCATGATGAACATCGGCAGGTAGAGGACGTTGAAGCCCACGAAGGTGAGGAACCACGAGATCTTGGAGGGCATCTGGTGGTACATGCGGCCGAACATCTTCGGGAACCAGTGGTGCAGCGCACCGAACAGCGAGAAGCCCAGTCCGCCGAAGATCACGTAGTGGAAGTGCCCGACCACGAAGTAGGTGTCGTGCACGTGCACGTCGATCGACAGCACGCCGAGCATCATGCCCGTGAACCCGCCGATCATGAACAGGAAGATGAAGGCCAGCGCGTACAGCATCGGCGTCTCCAGCTGGATCGAGCCCTTGTAGAGCGTCGCCACCCAGTTGAAGACCTTCACC
>DASTOO010000134.1:0-2627 GCA_035762505.1 Candidatus Krumholzibacteriia bacterium | reverse complement strand
CGCCGCGAGGAAGTTTTTTCCGGGCCGCCCGCGATGGAGATGTATTTCGAGGCGCGCGGACGCGTGCTGGAGGAGCCGGAGCTTTCCGACCCGCGCACGCTGCAGCTTCTGCTACGAATCTTGCACAACCGCGACTATTTGACCTCGATTCTCGCCAGCCGCCCTCTCGATCGGACCCAGGTCACGATCGGCGCCGAGCACGGAGACGAGTCCCTGCGGCCTTTCAGCCTCGTCACGGCCGGATACCGCATGGGCGCCGCGCGCGGGGTGCTCGGCATCATGGGGCCGACGCGCATGCGATACGACCTTGCGATCTCGCTCGTGGGTTCGGTGTCGCGTGAGCTCCGCGCCGTCGGCGAGGAGTTCTTCCAGTAGGCAATTATTTCCCGAAACGGGGATCACTGATGGACGAAAAAGAGCGCCTGAATCCGACCGACATCGACGCCGTCCCCGCCGGCGGGGACGAGGGCGAAGCCCCCGTGTACGACATCGACGTCGAGCCGGCCGACGCCCAGTCGGAGTCCGACGACGCGTCCGCCGAGGACGCGGGTGGGGCCGCGCGCCCGGGCCGGCGGGTGTCGCGCAAGGACATACTGAACCGTTTCCAGGAGAAGAATGAAGTGATTGTCCGGCTGACTCGCGACAAGACTCGCCTCGAGAAGGAAAACACGGAACTCGCCGACCAGGTCAGGGAACACAAGGACCGTTGGCTCCGCGCCGCGGCCGAGTTCGAAAACTACCGCAAACGCACCGCCAGGGAATGGGAATTGCTAAAGCAGCAATCGAAGTCTGAAGTCATCCTCGAGGTGCTCAACTCTCTGGATGATTTCGAGCGGGCCTTTGCGGTGGTGGAAGGCGCCCAGGAGAGCGAGTTCGTTCAGGGTATCAGGTTGATTTATAATAACTTGCTTACCGCGCTGCAGAAGCTCGGCGTGACCGAGCTCGACGCCCACCACAAGCCCTTCGACCCGAATGTCCACATGGCGATCGGGCAGGTCGAGACCGACGAGGTCGAGTCCGGCCACGTCGCCCAGGTCGTCGGAAAGGGCTACTCCCTCAACGGAGCATTGATCCGGCCCGCCCGCGTCGTCGTTGCAAAGTAGCAACCGGCGCCCCTGAGACTTCCGGTTTTGCACGGCGCGCCGTGTGGCGTCCCGCTTTCTGCGCGACGCCGCACCGGCGCGGTCCGTGCGGGGTTCGATACCACGCGGAGACGAAGGAGTCCGGAGATGTCGAAGGTAATCGGGATCGATCTCGGAACGACGAACTCGTGCATCGCTTACATCGAGGATGCCACTCCGTCCGTCGTGACCACGCCCGAGGGGCTGCGCACGACGCCCTCGGTGGTCGCCTTCGCCAAGAACGGTGAGCGGCTGGTGGGACACATCGCCAAGCGCCAGGCGATCACCAATCCCACGCAGACCATCTACTCCGTGAAGCGCTTCATGGGTGCGCGCGTCGACGAGGTGAAAGCCGAAGCGGGCCGCGTGTCGTACACGGTCCAGGGGGGCGCGAACGGCGAAGTGGTGGTGAGCGTCAAGGGGCAGACGTTCCGGCCCGAAGAGATCTCCGCCATGATCCTGCAGACGCTCAAGGCCACGGCCGAGGAGTTTCTCGGCGACACCGTGGAAAAGGCCGTCATCACCGTGCCCGCCTACTTCAACGACGCGCAGCGCCAGGCCACCAAGGACGCCGGACGCATCGCCGGGCTCGACGTGCTGCGCATCATCAACGAGCCCACCGCGGCGGCACTCGCGTACGGACTCGACAAGGAGAACAGCGGCATCGTCGCCGTGTACGACCTCGGCGGCGGCACGTTCGATATCTCGATTCTCGAACTGAACGACGGCGTCTTCCAGGTGAAGTCGACCGCGGGCGACACGCACCTCGGCGGCGACGACTTCGACCGCATCGTTATGGAATGGGTCTGCGAGCAGTTCCAGGCGCAGAGCGGCGTCGACATCCGCCACGACAAGATGGCGATGCAGCGCGTGCGCGACTCCGCCGAGAAGGCCAAGTGCGAACTGTCGACGACGCTCGAGACGACGATCAACCTGCCGTTTCTCGCCGCGGACGACGCCGGCCCGAAGCACCTCGAGCTCCAGCTCTCGCGCGCCAAGCTCGAGAACCTGGTGGAGCCGCTGATCCGCAAGACCATCGACCCGTGCCGCCAGGCGCTGCACGACGCGAGCATCAGCACCACGCAGATCCAGAAGGTCATCCTGGTGGGCGGCATGACGCGCATGCCCGCGGTGCGCGAAGCGGTGAAGAAGTTCTTCAACCAGGAGCCGCAGAAGGGCGTCGACCCGGACGAGGTGGTCGCCAAGGGCGCCGCTATCCAGGCCGGCGTGCTCACCGGCCAGGTGGACGAGGTCATCCTGCTCGACGTCACCCCGTTGTCGCTCGGCATCGAGACGCTCGGCGGCGTCATGACTCGGCTCATCACGCGCAACACCACCGTGCCCACGCGCAAGACGCAGATCTTCTCCACCGCGTCGGACAACCAGCCGGCGGTGAGCGTGCACGTGCTGCAGGGCGAGCGCGAGCTGTCGAAGGACAACCGCACACTCGGGCGCTTCGACCTGGTGGGGATCCCGCCCGCGCCGCGCGGCGTGCCGCAGATCGAG
>DASTOO010000133.1:0-5704 GCA_035762505.1 Candidatus Krumholzibacteriia bacterium | reverse complement strand
CTCCGGTGTAGTTGCCGAGGTGCAGCCGGCCCGTGGGCCGGTTGCCGCTCAGGATGATCTTCTGCTCGGGGGTCACGAACGGCTCCGCGCAAGGGCCAAAGTCACGCCACGATCCGGGGTTTGCGGCATTCTATTCGGCCTTTTCCGGGGGTGTCAATGCCAGTATCGCGGAATGTCGGGCCGGGCGCCGTCAGCGCGCGCGCGGGTGGAACGCGCGATGTGCCTCGAGAATGTGGCGCGTGTCGATGTTCGTGTAAATCTGCGTCGTCGAGATGTCCGCGTGTCCCAGCAGTTCCTGCACCAGGCGGAGGTCGGCGCCTCCTTCGAGCAGATGGGTCGCAAACGAGTGCCGCAGCACGTGCGGGCTCACGCGCCGTTCGATTCCCGCCGCCGCGGCGTGCTGCTTGAGCCGCTTGAAGAACCCCACCCGCGAGAGCGGTCCGCCGCGCGCGTTCACGAACAGGTGAGGAGACACGCGCCCCGTCGCGAGGAAGGGACGGCCCGCGGCGAGGTAGCGCGCCAGGGCCCGCGCGGCCGCGCGTCCGAACGGGACGACGCGCTGCTTCCCGCCCTTTCCGGTCACCCGCACGATGTTCTGCCCGGTGTCCACGGCCTCCATGGTGAGGCCGCACAACTCACTAACCCTGAGCCCGGCGCCGTAGGCCATTTCCAGCATGGCGCGATCGCGGAGCCCGAGCGGCGTACCGTCGGGTTGCGCGAGCAGCACCTCGATCTGAGCGAGGGTCAGGACCGACGGCAATCTCCGGGGCAGCTTGGGGCGGCTGACGCGGTCCCCCACCCCCTCGGGGCCCATCCCCTCCCGCGCCAGAAAGCGGTGGAAATGCCGGAGCGTGGACAGCATCCGGGCCCGCGAGGCCGGGGTCAGACCGCGCTTCGACAGGCGGATGGCGTGGAACTCGAGGGCGTCCCGGGTGAGGCGTGCCGGGGCGTCCACCCCGAGTTCATCCAGGGTCTCGTGATACGCCCGCAGGTCGCGGGCGTATGCGCGAATGGTGTTGGGCAGGAGCCCCTTCTCGATCACCAGGTAATGGAGGAAGGAGTCCACCGCCCCGTCCAGAGTGGCCTTCATGGTGCTTGACGAGGGACCGTGTCCTTGCTATGGTTCAGCGGTTATTCTCCAGGAGGACATTGGAATGCCACAACATAAATCGTGTGAGAAACGGCTCCGGCAGGACGAGAAACGCACCGCCCGCAACCGTGCGGCGCGCGGGAACCTGCGCACGTCGGTCCGCAAGTTCCGCGAGCTCGATCTCACCCAGCGCGCCGGGGACTACGCTTCCCTGCAATCGCTGCTCGACAAGGCCGTGAAGAAGGGCATCATCTCGAAGAACCGGGCCGCGCGTCTCAAGTCGCGCCTCTCGCCTTCGGCCTGACGCCCCAGGAACGACTCGGCCTCGAAAAGCTTCGGCGCCTCCCCTCGGAGGCGCCGATTTTTTTGCCGCGCCACGATCGGTGACGCGTCGCGGTCGCGCCCGTGTTCCGCGCTGCGCTGTGCGTTCTGCGCCACGTCCTCGCGTGACGCTGGGAGTGAAAGCCGAGGCCAAGCATCTGCTGCGGATTGTTGCGCAGAACGCACACCGCAGCGCCCGAATACATGGCCTGCCCCGATCAGACTTCGTAGTAGCGGCGAACCGTCGCCACCACGTCGGCCAGCAGGACCAGGTCCGTGCGGTCGTCGAGGCGGTAGTAGATCTCCGCGTTCCCATCCTTGAGGTTGCGTTCGCCCAGCGTCACGCGCACCGGCACGCCGAGCAGCTCGGCGTCCTTGAACTTCGGGCCGGGCCGCAGGTCGCGGTCGTCCAGGAGGACGTCGAGACCGGCCGCACCCAGATCCGCGTAGATCCGTTCCATCGCCGCAACCGTCTGCTCGTCGGAGATGTTCACCGCCGTCACGATCACATGGTACGGCGTCAGCGCCTTCGGCCAGCGGATGCCGCGCTCGTCGTGCTGTTGCTCGACCGCCGCCGCGACCGCGCGCGACACGCCGAAGCCGTAGCACCCCATGATAAAGAACTTGTCCTTGCCGTCCCGGTCGAGATAGGTCGCCTTCATGCTCTTGCTGTACTTCACGTCGAGCTTGAAGATGTGGCCGATCTCGACCCCGCGCTGCACCACCAGTTCCCCCTTGCCGCACTGCGCGCAGAGGTCTCCCGCCGCCGCCATCGCGATGGACGCGGTACGCGCGGGCGTGAAGTCGCGTCCCATGCGCACCCCGCGCAGGTGTGCATCCGCCCGGTTCGCTCCCACGATCATCCCGTCGTAGGCCGCGAGCAGCGAATCCGCGATGATCTCCACCTCGCCGGGGAGCCCCACCGGGCCCGCAAACCCCACCGGGGCGCCGGTGAGCTGCACGATCTCTTCATCGCTGAGCAGGCGCGCGGCCGGGTCGCCGGTCGCCTTCGCGAACTTGATCTCGTTGAGCTCCCGCTCGCCGGGAATCAGCGCCGCGATGAACCGGTCCCCGCTCCGGAACAGCAGCGTCTTCACGAGCCGCATGGGCGACACACCGAACATCCGGCTCACCTCCTCGACGGTGTGCTTGCCCGGGGTCGCATGCTCCTCGGCCCGCAGCGACGGCTCGAGGTCACGCTGCGCCGGCCCGGCGCTGTCGGCGCGCTCGTCGTTGGCCGCGTAGCCGCACGACGGGCAGCGGAACATGACGCTCTCCCCTTCGTCCGCGAGCACGATGAACTCGTGATTGACGTCGCCGCCGATCGCCCCCGACTCGGCCTGCACCATCACCGCCTCTAGGCCGCAGCGCTCCAGGATGCGCCGGTACGCCCCGGCCATAGCGTCGTAGGTCTCCTGCAGCGACTCCGCCGAGGCGTGGAAGCTGTAGGCGTCCTTCATCATGAATTCGCGCGCGCGCATGACCCCGAAACGCGGCCGGAATTCGTCGCGGAACTTGACGAGAATCTGGTACAGGCACTGCGGAAGCTGCCGGTAGCTCTTCATCTCGGCGCGCGCGATGTCCGTCACGACTTCCTCATGGGTCGGGCCCAGCGCGAAGAAGCGCCCCTTGCGGTCCTTCAGCTTGAACAGGAGCTCGCCGAAGTTCCCGAGCCGCCCCGTCTCTTCGTACAGCTCGCCGGGGTGTAGGATCGGCATCTGCACTTCCTGGGCGCCGATGCGGTCCATCTCTTCACGCACGATGGTCTCGACCTTGCGCAATACGCGCAGCCCCGCCGGCAGAAACGAATAGATCCCCGACGTCAGCGGGCGGATCATCCCCGCGCGCAGCATCAACCGGTGGCTCGCGATCTCGGCGTCGCGAGGCACTTCCTTGTACGTGGGCAGATAGTACTTCGACCAGCGCATGACTCTCCGATTCTGGGGTGATTGGTTGGTGCGGCCGGGATGTCGGGTCTCGCGACGGATCCCCGGGCGGGACTAGTAGTTGTACCCGATGAACAGCTCGAATCCCGTGTCGCCGTATATCCTATCGAAATCCGTCGGCCATGTAAAGTTCACCCGGATGACGGGCGCAAAGCCGAGGTTCAACTCGACCCCCGTTCCCAGCGTGCCGAGCCATTCCGTGTCGAAGATCTCGAACTCGTTCCGGTCCACCCGCCCCGCGTCGAAGAACAGCGCGCCGCGGAACATCGGGAACTCGATGGGACCGAAGGGCAGCACGATGCTGAGTCCGTCGAGGAGCGGGAATCGCAGCTCGGTGTTGAACAGGTGCGTCGTGCGCCCGAAGAACTGGCGGTAGTCGTAGCCGCGCAGGGTCCACGGACCGCCGAGATAGAAGAGCTGGTTGTCGCCGCCCCAGGTATTGCGGGTCACGTAGCGCGCGGCAAAGACCACGCGCGACGACAGCTTGAGGTACTTGCGGACGTCGAGCTGGAGCAGCGTGCTGTCGAATCCGCGCCCCAGGAAATCCACCGTATAGCCCCCGGTCACGAAGTAGCGCCACCCCAGCAGCGGCCCGCCCACGGTCCACAGCGTGTTGTCGCGCACGTAGCTCAGGAACAGAGATCCCGTCACGCTCTCGCGGGCGCCGCCGTCGAGAAAGCTGAACAGGTCTCCCTGCTCGATCCAGCGGGCCACGATAGAACTCTCGAAGCGCTCGAACTTGTTCAGCGGATAGCTCAATCCCAGCGCCCCGCCCACGCGGCGCTCGCGCTGCGACAGGATGGGCTCGAACCCGTAACTGTTCAAGTGGAACGCGCTCAGCGAATAATTGATGCGGTGGGAGAGATTGATGTACGCGACCGCCGCGTTGAATTCCTTCCAGAAGTCGTCGAAATCCGAGGTCGTGGTTCCGAACACGAACGAGATCTGGTGGTTCCCCAGCACGTCCGTCATGACGAGCTGGCCGCCGTTGCCCACGTCGCCCGCCTGGGGGTCGATGGCGATCCCCGCGCCCACGAAGTCGACGGCGAACTTCGTCTCGTAGGGCTTCGACACGAACTCCTCCTCGGACTTCGCGCGCCGCGACCACGGAATCACCGTCGTGTCGGGCGGAGACGGCTCGAAGATCATGGCGCGGCCGTTGCGCAGCGGGAAACGGTACAGCTGGAACTCGCCCGCCTCGTACACGTTGGCGATGAACCCGTCGCCCCCGGGGAGGAACGACGGCGTCGTGACACCCGTCACGACGTTGGTCTGCCGCACGATGACCTCGCCGCGATGGAGATAGACGTTCGGAGTTCCCTCGCGGTCGGAGGTGAACAGGAATTCACGGCCGTCCGGCGCCCACTCCGGGTTGCTGTCGGCGAAGGGACCGCCCTCGATAGCCCGGGCCTCGCGGGTGGCGAGGTCCATCTCGAAGATGTGCGTCCGGTCCCGGTTCTCGCCGCCGGTGCGGTCCGATACGAAGAGGATGCGATCCTCGAAGGGGTGGTAGTCCGGCTCGTCCTCGCTGAATCCGTCCTCGGTGAGGCGCTCGATGCGCCGGTCGGCCAGGTGGACGAGGAAGAGGTCCATCAATCCGCGCGAATCGATGGCGCTGAACACCATGCGCCGGCGGTCGCCGGAGAGCGTGGGCGACTGGATGAGCGTCAGCCCGTCGAACGCGAACGAATCGATCTTCTTCCCGGACGACGCGCTCCACAGGTAGATCACGTCGCGCTCGTTGCTCTTCGACACGAACACCAGCGTGTCGCCGTGCGCCTCGATCTTGCTCCGGAACGCCGGAATGGACTCCAGCGCGCCCGAGCGCCCCCCGCGCACGACGACCTCCTCGCTCCAGCCTTCGCGCTGGCTGCCGCGCCCGGCGACCAGCACCACCGATCCGTCCTGCGCCGACAACGAGTACACCGTGGTCTCGCCGTCCGGCTCGCGCGCCGCGGCCGCCCGGCTGTGGAAGGAGCGCGGCGGCGTCAGTCGCTCGCCCACGCCCGACGCGAAGTCGAAGCCGAGGACCGACGGGTAGTACTTGCGCTTGGCGTAGCGCACGAACGCTTCGTTCAGCTCCAGCAGGTCCAGGTTGAGGGTGTTCTTCAGAACGAGCGTGAACTCGGGCGAGGTCCACCAGTTCTCGAGGATCTGGATCACCGCCTCGTCTCCGAAATTCGTGGCGATGTAGTTCACCACCGCCTCGCCGTGCTTGTACATCATGAACGAGCCCTCGATGCGCCAGATCTGATCCAGATCGTACAGGCGCCCGTTCAGCAGCGCATCGCGCACGAACATGTTGCCCTCCGTGTTCTGCGGCGCGTTGGCGAAGTGCTCGGCCATC
>DASTOO010000132.1:0-4800 GCA_035762505.1 Candidatus Krumholzibacteriia bacterium | reverse complement strand
TTAAGCGAGCCCTTGACAGCCCGTACGTATGTCGGGTAGAATTTGGCCATCGACGCGTGAATGCCGGGCAAGGGCACCTCAGCCGACCGGGTATCCCTGCGGGCAACCGCCGTGCGGGTTCCTTCCCCTGTTTGAATCCGCGACCCGACACCGGTCGGCCCGTCCCACCTGCCTGCTACCAGGCTGCGGCCGGCCTCCTCACGGGAGGACGATCATGCGGCCCGCTCTTCTCTTCCTGTTTACCCTGCTTGCGATTGCGGCATCCTCCGCCGAGGCACGACGTTCCGGCAACGGCGCGCTATCCTCCGCGCGGCCGACCACGGCCTCCCCGACTCGAACGTGGGACAACTCCTTCGGGGCTCCCAACGGCCTGAGCGCGTCGGCGTCGCAGGGGACGACGGTCCTCTACGCCGCCACGTTCAACTCCGGCGCCTCGTGCACCGACCAGGGTTGGACCAGCGTGGATGTCACCGCGGAACTCGGCGAATACTGGCACGTCGATGACTTCGCGGGGCTGAACCCGGCGAACTACGCGGCGCTGGCCGGCACGAAGTCGCTCTGGTGCGGCGCGCGTCCGTCGGCCGCCGGTCCGTTGTGCAACTACTCGGCGCTGCCCGGCTACGGCAACCTGTGGAATCAGGCCTTCTGCACGAAGGCGTGCATCGCAGTTTCGGGCGACGGCATTCTTGACGTCGCCTTCCTCGCGCGCTTCGATTCCGAGCCCAGCTACGACGCCACGACCCTCGAGTACACACTCGACTGCGCGGGAGCCGATGGCTGGACCGTCATCGACGGCGGCATCGGGGTATGGGACGGCCTGATCCCGACCGCTTCCTTCGGGGGCGCCTACAACATCGGCACCACCGGCCCGGTGAAGGTCCGCATCTATTTCGAGTCCGACGGTGCCTGGTCGGACCAGGACGGCCTCTGGAACTCCAATGGCGCGGTCGTGGTGGATAACCTCGCTGCCGAAGGACTCGCGGTCGAGGACTTCGAGGGCGAGGCGGTCAACGCCACCGAGTCGAACGACTGGATCACCTGCAACCCGCCCGGCTATGGCATCTACACGGCCCTCTTCCCGGGTGCGACCCTGGTGCAGGAAGACCCCTGCGCGCGCGACATCTCGTGCGTGTGGGCGGCCATCAACGGTTCGACGTATGACTACACCTGCGGCGGATTTCCGGGTCAGGCGGCGGTTCCGTTCGGCAACGCCGACGGCCAGTACCTCGACAACGACATCTGGTCGCCGGATATCCCGCTCGCCGGCGCCGGTGCGACCGTGAACCTCGAGTTCTCGGTCTACCGGGACATGCCGCTGGATAACCTCATCTTCTACACCTGGCGCGTTCGTTCCAAAGACGCCTCCGGCTGCTGGTCTCAGTGGGAGGACCGGGAGTTCGTCTACTTCGGTGGGCAGAAGGACTGGCTGCGCCACGTGAATCAGATCGGCGATCTGCTGAACCTGACCACTGGCGTGTCGATGAGCGTCCGCTTCAGCGTCCTCGACCTGTGCGGTGTCTGGTGCGGTACGGTCGGCTCGGGCGCGTGCCACAGCCACGCGCCACTCTTCGACAACGTGAAGGTGTACCGGGTAAACCAGGTCGGCCCGCAGTGGAGCGTTCGCGATATCGACCAGTTCCAGGACAACTTCGCGGAGATCATCGGGCCGTATGCCGGGAAGGCGCGCGCCGACATGGCGAACGACATTTCCCCGGGCGCGAACGTCAACAGCATCGTTCCGGGCGACTCCTCGGTCGTCAGGGTGTCCGACCCGGTCAGCGGTCTGGGTGTCGACGGCGGCAACAGCCGTGCGGCCGTCTACTGCTACGTCTCCGTCTGGCCGCAGGGTCAGGCGACCAAGACGGGCGCGCACCTGACACAGGACCCGGTGCGCTTCCCGGTCACCGGCTCGTTCAACGACGCCGGCGGCACCCCCTGGACCATCGTTCAGTGTGACTCGGCGATCGTGAACGGCATCGCCCAGCCCGACAGGTACTGCGTCGATCTGAACGACAACCTGTTCGAGCCCGGTGACACGGTGTGCTTCTTCTACGAAGCGATCAAGACGAACGCTCTCGCGACTTACGCCTTCGGGTCCAACCTGGGGGCACAGAGTTCTGACCGTGAAGAGGCGGCCGCCAACCCATCGGAGTTCACAATTCTGCCTGCGAGCGGCGTTGCCAATGGCGACAACATCCTCTATGTCGACGGCATGGACGGCCGCGGTGCGCAGCAATACTGGGAAAGCGGGTTCATCAATGTGGGCAATCCCCTTGCGGGTGCCGACCGGTTCGACGTGCGGGGTCCGTCGTCCGGCGTCTCGAACCGTCCCGCGGGACGCGTGAAGGACATCTCGCAGCTCGTTCCGGCATATCGGATCATCCTCTGGGACACCGGTGATCTCGAGACGGGTCTGGGCAACGGCTCCGGGACGCCCGAAAAGACCAATGACTACAAGTTAGTCAACCAGTTCCTCGCCAACGTGACGCCGTCCGGCGGTGTCTACATCGGCGGCGACGACGTGGCTGAGCAGCTCAGTACATACCAGAGCAGCGTTCACCCGAACGGTGTCGATGCGATCACGTTCAAGTCGACCTGGCTGCCGCACAACCTGACGGCCGGAAACCACCGTCCGAGCTTCGGGATCTCGCCGCTCGGGTCAGCGGTCGCAGGTAGCTTCCTGAACGATCCGTCATTTGTCATCTACGGTGGTTGTCCGTTGATCAACGACTTCGACGTGATGGAGCCGCAGGGAACCGCGGTGAACCAGGTGACCTACGGGGTCGGCACCGCGACGTCGGCCAACGGTGCGCTCCTGAGCAACGTTGTGGGCGACGCCCGGGTTGCGTTCGGCGGTTTCAGCCTCATCTACATTCGCGACGACGAAACCAACGGCAAATCCGACCGCGGGGAATTTCTGTTCGACCTCCTGTGCTGGTTCGGAAGCGGCTGCTATTCGAGCGGCGTGCCGGCCCCGACGGCGGCGAACAATCTCGATCAGAACTATCCGAACCCGTTCAACCCGCGGACGACGATCGCGTTCTCCGTCAAGGATCGCGGTCTGGTGACCCTCAGGGTCTACAACGTCGCGGGCGAGCTGGTGCGGACACTGGCCAACGAGGAGTTCACCGCGGGCGCCCACACGAAGGTGTGGGACGGTCGCAACGACGCCGGTTCGCCGGTGTCGAGCGGTGTCTACTTCTACAAGCTCGTGTCGAACAGCTTCGCGCAGACGAAGAAGATGGTTCTGCTGAAGTAAGACGTTGCGCACGGGAGCGACGTCCGGTACCGTGGGGGCCACCATGCGCAATGGTGGCCCCTGGTACCGCCAGCTTCACTGGCAGATCTTCATCGCGATGGCGCTGGGCGCCGCGGTGGGCGCCGTCGGCGGCGAGTCCGTCGTCCCCTCCGTGTCATGGCTCGGGACGCTGTTCATCCGCCTCCTCAAGATGATCATCGTCCCGCTGATCATCTTCTCCATCATATCGGGTGTCGCGTCGGTGGCGGAAAGCGGCCGCCTGGGGCGTCTCTTCGCCAGGACCTTCGGCTACTACATGCTCTCCAGCCTGCTCGCCATCCTCGTGGGGCTGGCCCTGGTCAATATCATCCAGCCCGGCACCGGCGCGAACCTCGTCGACGCCACCAGCGCCGAACTCCCGCAGCTCGAGACGCCCAGCTCGGTGCTCGACATCATCAACCAGATCATCCCCGAGAACGTCGTCGCCGCGCTGGCGCGCCCCGACATGCTCGCGGTGATCTTCTTCTGCATACTCTTCGGCGCCGCCATCGCGGCGCTGCCGGAATCGCCGCGCCGCGCCATCTCGGGCTTCTTCGATTCGGGCTTCCAGGCCATGATGAAGCTGACCGGCTGGATCATCGCGCTGGCACCGCTCGGTGTGTTCGGCCTCATCGCGCGCATGGTGGGGGAGACGGGATTTGCCTCGTTCAGAGCGCTCGGCCTGTACATGGTCACGATCGCGGTGGCGCTCACCATCCACCTGTTCGTCGTTCTGCCTCTGCTCCTGTTATTGCTCGGGCGCATCGACCCGCGCGTTCATTTCCGCAACATGATGGAACCGCTGGCGGTGGCGTTCTCGACCTCGTCCTCCGGCGCGACGCTGCCGGTGACGCTGCGCACGGTGGAGGAGAAGGTCGGCGTGTCCAACCGGATCTCCTCCTTCGTGCTTCCGATGGGTGCCACCGTCAACATGGACGGCACCGCGCTCTACGAGTGCGCGGGCGTGCTCTTCATCTCGCAGGTGCTGGGGTTTGAACTGGGCGTGGGGCAGCAGCTGGTCGTCGTATTGACGGCGCTGCTCGCATCGGTCGGCGCGGCCGCGGTACCGTCGGCGGGCCTGGTGATCATCTTTCTCGTGTTGGAGTCGGTGGGGCTGCGCGGCCCCGAGGTGAATGCCATCGTGGGCATGATGCTCGCGATCGACCGCCCCCTCGACATGTACCGCACCGCGGTGAACGTCTACAGCGACTCGTGCGGGGCCGCCATCATCGCGCGCGGCGAGGGCGAGACGGGCGTCGACGTCGGGGTCCGCGCTCCGCGGACCGCTTGAGCACCCTCCGTTCCCGGCCTTCAAACCCTTTGACCCGCAAGCACTTTTGCCGTAACCTCAGTGGTCACGGCCGACGGCCGATCTCTCGAAAGGACCCCGACTTGCGCGTTCTCATCACTGGAATCACGGGCTTCGCCGGAAGCCATCTGGCCGACTACTGCCTCACCCGCGGCGACATCGACGTCCACGGGATCATTCGCTGGCGCAGCCGCACCGAGAACATCGAGCACCT
>DASTOO010000131.1:0-9166 GCA_035762505.1 Candidatus Krumholzibacteriia bacterium | reverse complement strand
TGGCGCCGTAGACCACGTCCTCGCCCCACAGGGCGATCGCGTTGATCGTGTTGCTGGAGAGCCCGTCGATCTGTTCGTTGAGGGAGCGCAGCAGCGTCGCCTTGCCGCCCGACAGCCGCACCTTCGCGACGCCGATGTCCTGGGTTCCGAGGTAGAGGACCCCCTCCGGCGTGAAGGTGAGACACGTCAGCGAGTTCGAAGGGAGGCCGTCGCTGTTGTCGTACTGTTCGAAGCGGTCGCGCGCCGGGTCGTAGACCATCAGGCCGCCGAACGTCGCCATGTAGAGCAGGCCGTCGCGCTGCACGATCTGGTTGATCGCGCTGGCGTCGATGTGATTGCGCCACGTGAACTGCGCGCGGCCCGCCGCGGGCTGCAGGAGCACGAGCGCCGCGGCCGACGCCGCGGGCCACCATCCCCGGACCGATTCAGCTCGCACGGGTCACCTCGCTTCCGTCCCCGTTGATCTCGAGCAGGCGCCGCCTGCCGCGCGCCATGCGCGCGAGCGTCGCCACGATGATCTTGGCGTCGTTCACCAGGGACCAGTCCTGCACGTAGGCCGCGTCGCGCACGAACAGGTCGTCGCGCGCGATGGATGCTCCGCCGGTGCGCCAGTGCCCGGTCACACCGGGCCGCATCTCGAAGCGCACGCGGCCCACGCGTCCCACACGCCGCGCTTCCTCGGGGGGCAACGGGTACGGTCCCACAATACTCATCTTGCCGATGACGACCAGCCAGAACAGGGGAAGATTCACGAAGTCGGACGGACCATCCGTCCGGCCGCTCCCCGCGATGGGAAGGGCAAGGGGCTCCGCGCGGGCGCCCAGGCGCTCGAGCACCGTGAACGGCTTCCGCGCCCGCGAAAACGCGTAGAGCGAGTATACCACATGAAACGGAGCGGACACCACGGCGAAGGCCGTCCCCGCGAGCAGGTCCAGCGCGCGCTTGGCGAAGCGGTCCAGCAGGTAGCGCGTGTCGCGCGGATAGAAGATGATCGGGCGCCCCTGCAGGTCCGACACGACGGCCTGGTGGAATACGAGCCCGGCATAGTCGGTGAGGACGGTGACGTCGATGACACGGCGCCGTCCCATCGTGACCAGCTCGGCGAGCTGCGTGTCGGACACCGCCCCCGGCAGCACCACCACGTGCTGGAGCCGGTAGCGCCCGACGATCTTCTCGATATCCTCGAGGGGCCCCAGTGTTCCGGTGAGGATCCCGTCGCTCTGCCCCGCCGTGTCCACGATCCCCACCACGTCGAACCCGAGCTCGTCGTCCTGCATCAGCTTGAGCTCGACCTCGCGTGCGGCCGCCTTGGGACCCACCACGCAGGCGCGCTTCAGGTCGACCTTGAGGATGAGCAGACGACGGTGCAGGCGGCGAACGCTGAAGCGCAACAACCAGTCGAACAGGATGGCGAACGGCACCATGAACGCCACCACCATGCGCGAGTAGGTCCGGATTTGCGAAAGGTAGGTGCTCGTCATGAGCAGCACCGAGGCGAAGACGATGCCGCGGCCGATGTTGAACAGCTCGTCCACCGGGCGCGTCTCGCGGCGGATCCGGTACAGGCCCAGGGCCAGATAGGTGAACACGAACAGAAGATTCTCGAACACGACGAAGCGCTGGTACGCCTGCACCGGGAAGATGGGATTGGTGAACAGCCCGTCCAGCCCCACGCGCAGGTAGTACGCCGCGAAGAACGCGGCGTTGAACGCCGCCAGGTCCAGCAGCAGGAACAGCAGCACCTTCCCCACTTCGCGGTAGCGCTTCAGGAAATAGAACAGCGTGTTCCACTTCTCGTAGTAGCGGAAGAGACTCACCAGGTGGGCCATGAAGGATCGGTTCAGGACCGCCTGCGCGCTCTCGCGCTGGTATCCATGCTCCACCACCGCGTCGGCCACGTAGTACACCGCTAGTCCCTTCTGGGCCATGCGGTAACACCAGTCCACGTCCTCGAAATAGAGGAAGAAGCGCTCGTCCATCATCCCCACGCTGTCCACCGCTTCACGCCGCACCAGCATGGCCGCGCCGATGAGCCAGTCCACCGCGCGCGTGCCGGCGTGGTCGAAGTCCTGCATGAGGTGCTCGCGCACGGCCCGCGCGTTCGGAAAGAGCTTTCCGAGCGGCGTTCGGCGCAGCAGCAGGACGCGAAACGTGTAGAAGCGCCGGCACGAGAGCTGCACGGTGCCGTCGTGGAACACGAGCCTGGGCCCGACGATCCCCGCGTCCGGCGTGCGTTCCATGAAGTCGACCAGCTTCTGGATCGCTCCCTTCCGCACCACCGTGTCCGGATTCAGGATGAAGAGGAAATGCCCGCGGGCGCGCCGGATGCCGACGTTGACGCCCTTCGAATAGCCCAGGTTCTCGCGTCCGGCGTGCAGGACCACCCACGGGTAGCGATCGCGCACCAGGCCGGGCGTGCCGTCCGCGCTCGCGTTGTCCACGACGACGACCTCGAGCTGGCCGGCCGCCGCCTCGCCGGCCAGGGAGTCCAGGCAGGCGCCGACGACCCCCGCGCTGTGGTAGGTGACGATGATGACGGAGGTCTGCACGGGTCAGGGGATCCTTCGGAAGATCGATGCGAAGCGCAGTTTCCAGACCATGAAGGCTGCTTCCCACACGATGCGCCGCGACATCTTCGACGCGCCCACCAGACGATCGGTGAACACGATGGGAATCTCGACGATGCGATAGCCCCGCCTCCACACGTGAAAGTTCATCTCGATCTGGAAGGAATAGCCGTCGCTCCTGATCCTGTGCAGCGGCAGCGCCGCGAGCACTTCCCGCCGGAAGCACTTGAAGCCGCCGGTGGCGTCGTGCAGCGGCAGCCCGGTGACGATCCTCGTGTAGATGTTCGCGGAGATGCTCAGGATCAGCCGCGACAGCGGCCAGTTGACCACGGTGACGCCTTGCGCATAGCGCGAGCCGATCACGAGATCGGCCCCGGGTATCGTGTGCAGGAATTCGAGGATCGCGGCCGGGTTGTGCGAGAAATCGGCGTCCATTTCGAAGATGAACTTCGCGTCGGTGTCGGCCAGGGCCCACGTGAAACCGGCGATATAGGCGCCGCCCAGCCCCATCTTCGCCGGGCGGTGCAGCGCGTGGACGCGCGAATCGCGCGCCGCCATCTCGTCGACCATGCGTCCGGTGCCGTCGGGGGAGTTGTCGTCCACGACGAGCACGTGCAGGTCGACCGGGAGCGCGAGCAGCTCGCCGATGAGCCGCTCGATGTTTTCGCGCTCATTGTAGGTGGGGATTACGACGAGCGCTTCCACCACATTCCCTTCCGGCGCGCGAGGAGCGTCCCCGCGAGTGCCGCGAGCGTCAGCGCGAATGCGCCGATCGATATGCCGGCGCTCTTCTCGATCAGCGAGCGGTCGTAGCGGAATACGACCTCGTGCCGGCCCGCGGGCAGTGACAGCGCGCGCAGTACGTGGTTGGCGCGCATCACCTCGGCGGGCGCCCCGTCGACCGTCGCCTTCCAGTCGGCGTAGAAGATCTCGCTCACCACGAGCAATCCGGGACGCGTGAGCTCCGCGGCGAAAACCACCTCGTCCGGCGCGCGGCGCGTCTCGCGAACCACGACGCTGTCGCCGGGCTCCGGGCGCAGCGACGGCTCGCGGTCGAGATAGACCGTGCGGCGGGGGTCGAATTCCGGGCGGGCCATTGCGGCCAGCGTCCCGGGCGCGTCCGCGACGAGGTACGCACCCACCACCCACGCGCGCGGCATCACGCCGAGGTTCTCGTACACGGCCCGCGGCTGGCCCTCGAAGTCGCGGCCCGTCCACACCGGACGCCACTGCGGATGGTCGGGCAGGCGGGCGCCGGCCACGATGAAGCGCACGTTCATCATGTCGACCAGCGCGAAGCTGCCGTTGGCCAGCGCTTCCGCGTAGGCGCGCAGGAACTCCTCGTACGCGGCGAGCTTGGCCGGGTGGTATCCACCCACCGACGAGATGTCGAACACCATGAACCGGTTGGACGTGAACAGCGCGGAGAACGGACGCTGCGGGCTGTCCATCGGGAACACGCGGAAAGGCCCATCCTGCTCCTGCAGGAACGCCATCAGGTCGTCGGAGCGCAGGTAGCGCTCGGTGTCGGGCTTGTCACGGATGATCCGGTACGCATCGTGTCCGCGGAACACCTCCGGGTGCAGGATGAAGCGGTTCACGCGGTGGTAGTCGACCGCACCGAGCAGGAGCACGAGTGCGGCCAGGGTCGCAGCGCCCATCCTCTTCATCGAGGTGAACGCGAACACGGCCGCCGCGAGCGTCAGCGCGATGAGGCCCATCTGCATGAAGTCCGCCGCGATGAATTCTCCCGCCATCCGCGCCACGATGCGCTGCTCCTCCGGGTTCTGCGTCGCGCGCACACGCGCCGCGGCGTCTTCCACGAAACCGCCCGTCCAGTATCCCTGCGAGAACAACGCGATCAGAAACAGGAGCCCCGCCCCGGCCAGGCCGCGCAGCGCCCAGCGCCGCGCGCGCGCGCGATCGCTGCGGATCACGGCGTCGAGCCCGGCGCCGAAGAGCCCGATCACGGCGAGCTGCTGCACGATCAGGATCATCACCGGAACACGGAACTTGCTGAAGTACGGCAGGAACTTGAACAGCAGGTCGTACACCGCGGGAAAGAACTTCCCGAATGAGATGACGGTCGTCACGACGGTCACGAAGGCGAGGAACAGCACCCAGCGCGTCCGCGCCGCGAACAATGCGACGATCGCGAACGCCGCGACGGCGACACCCAGATAGTTCGGATAGTCGGTGAAGGGCATGTGCCCGAGATAAAGCTCCTTCCCGAAACCGAACGAGAACGGCGCCACGAACGTGAGCGTCTCCGACGGGTGCAGGCTCCACGACGTCGCGTACCCGTAGTCGAGGCCTCCCGCGGCCGATGCGCCGCGGATGGAGTACTGCGCGTAGTCATGCACGGGAAGGTAGAGCACCGCACACATGGCGAGGGACAGCGCCACGGTCACCGCAAGCACGACCGCCGCGAACCCGGTCTCCCCCAGCGCCCGAGCGAGCGGAGACCCGCCCCGCACGAAACGCGCGGGCAGCGGCGACGCGCCGGAGGAGCGGCCGCGCGCGCCGTCCACGATGCGCGCAATCCCGAAGAAGAGGATGTGCATGCCGACCAGGAGGTACGTGTAGTAGCTGATCTGCAGGTGGCCCCGCAGCATGGAGAGCCCCAGCACCAGGGCCAGGCCGGCGCCGTTGGTCACGAGCCCGCAGCCCCGCCAGATCCGGTCCCACAGGAGCAACGCCAACGGCAGGTACGCCACCGCGCACGCCTGGCTCCCGTGGCCGTTCGCCCCCACCGCGACGAGGTTCGGCATCCACATCATGAGAACACCCGCCGCGATCGCCACGGCATTGTGGATGCCGCGATCCCGCAGCAGGAGGAACGTGCCGACGCCGGTCAGGAAGGTATGAAACAGCAGCCACGTGTACTCGGGAAAGAACAGAACGCGGCGCAGGAAGCCGACCAGGAAGTTGACCGGGTAGATGTACGGCGTGTAGGCCAGGCTCCCGAAGCTCGGCATGCCCGAGAACACGTACGGATTCCACACCGGGTAGGAGCCCGCGGCGAGCGACTTCTTCCCCACCGCCGCGAAGCTCGCGGCGGCCTGGTTGTCGCTCGCGAAGAAGACCTTCCCTTCGAAGACCAGCTCGCGATAGAGGACCGCGACGGCGATCACCATCGCCGCGCAGACGAAAATCCAGAAGGCGTACCGCCGCCGCGGCCCGGGGGCGCCGGGCGCCAGCTTCGGCGACGCGGATGCCGGTGTCTTCTTCAAGGCCGGGCGTCTGTTTCTGGGGGATTCGGGCGACATGGCGGCAGTACGGCGCATGATAGCATACCGGGCCTCCGCGAGGACACCATTGTCCCCTAATGACTTGTGGAGACGAGCCCCAGGATCGCCTCCACGCACGCCGCCCAGGAAAACCGGGGCGCTTCGGCCCGGATGGCCGCGGCCATGCGCCCGGCGACGCCTTCCCGGAAGAACCGATCGATCGCCGCGGCGAGCGCTCCTTCATCTCCGGGCGGGACCACGTACCCCGTTTCGCCGTCGCGCACGATATCCGGCAGCCCCCCGACCGCCGTCACCACCACCGGACGCTCGAAGGCGAACGACGTCTGCACGATCCCGCTCTGGGTGGCCGAGCGGTACGGGAGCACGACGAGATCCGCCGCCGAGAAGTAGACGGCCACCTCGTCGTCGGGCACGTAGCGGTCGACGATGCGCACGCGGGGCGCAAGCCCGAGGGACCGGATCAGCTCGTCGTAGGGCCCGCGTGCTTCGTAGAACTCGCCGACCACCAGCAGCGTCGCGTCGAGCGACTCCGCCACCGCGGCGAACGCCCGCAGGAGATGATCGAGGCCCTTGTACGCGCGAACGAGCCCGAAGAACAGCAGAACGCGGCCATCGACACCCAGCCGGGCGCGCGCCTCGTCCCGGCCCGGACTCGCGCGGGCGAACTGCGTGTACATCGGGTGCGGATGCACCGCGATGGCCGCACCCGGCAACAGGCCCGCGAGCCGGCCCTGATCCTCGTGCGACTGCACCAGAAAGGCATCCCCCGCGGCGAGGCCGAGGCGGGCCAGGGCGCGGTCGGCGAAAGACGACTCGTGCGGCAGGACGTTGTGACAGAGAAACACGACGCGCGCACCGAGGCGCCGCTTGACCCGGGTCGCGATCACGCGGAAAGCCGGCGCGAAGAACGGGTGCCACCACTGGAACACCACCAGCGACGGCGCAAAGTCGACGACCAGCCGGGCCGCGCGGAAATAGGTGAGGGGATTCACGGAGTCGATCACTCGGACGGACTCGACGCGGATCATTGCGCCACCCTCGTCGTACTGCGTCCTGCCCGGAAAGAGGAGGGAGGGATAGAGACGGGAGAATCCGACGATCATCACGTCATGCGAGCGCATGAACTCGCTCGCGAGCATCTGCGTGAAGTGGCTGATGCCGCCCCGGTACGGATGGGCCGGTCCCACCAGGCAGACTTTCATACGACCGTCGGCCGCGAGGGCTCCCGCGGGGCACGGCGCCCGCGCACGTCGTACTCCTTGAATGCGTAGACGGCCTCGCGCGCGGCGCGCGCGGTGATCAGCTCGGCGAGGAGTCCGATCGACGCGATCTGCAGCGCCACGATGATCAGGACGAATCCAAGCAGCATGATGGGGCGCACGCGCAGGCCGTCGCCGGCCATCCACTGGATCAGGAAGAACAGCTGCGGCGTCAGGCCGAGCAGGAACAGGACCACCGCAATCCGGCCGAAGAAGTGCAGCGGGTTGAGCGCGCGGCGCGTCACGAACATCGTGGTAGTCAGGTCGAAGAACCCGTTGAGAAAGCGTCGCGCTCCGTACTTGCTGCTGCCGTACTTGCGCTTGTAGTGGCGCACCCCGACCTCCTCCACCCGGAAGCCCTCCCACGCCGCCAGCGCGGGGATGAAGCGGTGCAACTCGCCGTACACGGTGATGGCGTCGGTCACCTCGCGGCGATACATCTTCAGGCCGCAGTTGAAGTCGTGGAGCTTGATCCCGGTGACGGCGGACGTGGTCGCGTTGAACAGGCGTGACGGGAGCGTCTTGGACAGCGGGTCCTGGCGGTTGGTCTTCCACCCCGACACGAGGTCGGCGCCGGCCTCGATCTTGCGCAGGAGCGCGGGAATCTCCGCGGGATCGTCCTGCAGATCGGCGTCGATGGTCACGACCAGGTCCCCGTCAACCGCGCGGAAGCCGGCGTTGAGCGCGGCGGACTTGCCGTAGTTGCGCCGAAAGCTGATCACGCCCACCCGCGGCGCCCTGCTGCGCAGCTCGCGCAGCACGGCGACGGTGCGGTCGGTGCTGCCGTCGTCGACGAAGACGTACTCGTAGTCGCACCCCATTCCCGTCATCGCGGCCTCGATCTTCTCGAAGAGCTCTGGCAGGCTGTCCTGCTCGTTGTAACACGGAATCACGATCGAGATCTTCAACGTGCCCCCTGCCGGGCGAGGCGGCGATAGACCGCGTCCACCCATTCGACTTCGCGGGCCAGGCCCGCCTCCAGCGCGACGGCCGGACGGTAGCCGAGCTCCGCGTCGGCCGCGGAGATGTCGGCGAAGGTGTGCATCACGTCGCCCTTCTGTTCCTCCCGGTAGCGCGCGTCGACCGTCCGGCCCGTCACCTGTCCGATCACGTCGATGACGTGGTTCAGCGAAACCCGGCTGCCGCCGCCGATGTTGAACACCGTCCCGGCGCCATCGTAGTCCATCGCCGCCAGGTTCGCCGCGACCGCGTCGTCCACGTAGGTGAAATCGCGCGTCTGGGTACCGGAGCCGTAGACCTCGCTGGGCGCGCCGTCCAGCGCCGCCCGGATGAACTTGTGGAATGCCATGTCGGGCCGCTGGCGCGGGCCGTACACGGTGAAGTAACGCAGGCACACCACCGGCACGCCGTGGTTGGCGCCGTAGAGCAGGCACAGGGACTCGCCGGCGAGCTTGGTGACGCCGTACGGCGAGCGCGGATGCACGGGATGATCCTCGCGCATCGGGAGCAACGCCGTCTGGCCGTAGACCGAACTCGAGCTCGCGTAGACCAGCTTCGTGCCCGCGTGCCGGCGCAGCGCCTCGCACAGGCGCTGCGTGGCGCGGATGTTGTGCTCGAGGTAGTGCTCGAACTCGTCGCCCCAGCTGCGGCGCACACCGGCCTGCGCCGCGAGATGGAAGACCGCCCCCGCGCCTTCGAGCAGCGCGTCGAGAGCAACGGCGCTGAGGGACTCCTCCACGAAGCGGAAGCGCTCGTGCGACGCGAACTGCGCGAGGTTGTCGCGCTTGATGCGAACATCGTAGTAGTCGGTGAGGCAGTCCACGCCGGTCACTGCGTGACCGCGCGCCAGCAGCGCTTCGCACAGGTGGGACCCGATGAACCCGGCCGCGCCGGTAACGACAAGGTGCTTCGCCATGGCCGTCCCGGCTACGGTTCCTGCGTTCCCTGCCGGAGCTGCCGGTCGAAATCGTCCAGCATCTCATTGACCTCCGCGTCCTCCGGATGCCGCGCGAGCCAGTCGGCGAGGTAGGCGCGGGCGCGCTCGTACATGCCGCCGCGCACCCCGAGCGTGTACCCCATTATCACAAGGTCCTGGCTGTCGGGGTCCTCGCGCAGGATGGGATCGATG
>DASTOO010000130.1:0-4000 GCA_035762505.1 Candidatus Krumholzibacteriia bacterium | reverse complement strand
ATCGTGCCGGACTACGTTGACAAGCGCACCGGCAAGAAGGGTTGGGGGTGGCCGGCGAAGGTCGACTATCTTGCGAACCTGTTCCCTGGTCCGTTCGGGCTGGGAAAGCGGCTGGCTACTAAATCTGCCCGTCGCGGCGAGGACACGCAGACGAAGCTCATCGCCGGGGCGGGCCTGCGAGCCCGGCATGTCGAGCCCGAGTCTGCTGCTATCGGCCGGTTGTTTGATGAGAAGGCGAAGCTCACGAAGAGGCGCGCGGCTCTCAACCAGCGCGGGATCAACGCGGAGCATCCCACGAAGGAGTGGCGGCGGCTGTCGGACGAGATCAAGCGGATCGAGGCCGAGGTCACGCGGCAGCGTGAGAAGCGCGGCGACAAGGTCATCCCTCGTCGTGGCCGTCCGCGCCTGAAATCGTCGATCGAGTGGGGCGACTCTGGCGGCGGCGGGATCACTTGGCCGGACGAGGGTTCGTCGGTCGAGTGGCCGGACTAGGGTCCTCCGCGTTCCGGGGCGTCACCGGAGTCCTGCCATGGAGGCGGGTCTCCGAAGCAGCTCGTTGGGGTTGGGCCGGGGTGGTCTGCCCGGCACTCGTCTGGGACGTCTGAGGCTGCCCAGAGGGCCACGCCTGCGAACCAGGCGAGGATGACTAGGCCGATTGCCGCCCATTTGACGAGCGGTCGCATGCGCTGAAGGTACACCGGGAGGTGAGCCCTTGCCAACACGAAAGGTCGCACCCAGGCGCGTCGCTCGCCTTCAACGACGGTTCCTCCGTGCGCAGGGCGCCACTCCCGAGGAGATCCGCCGCTACCTGCCGGTCCTGACGGCGCAGATCGGGGCGGAGTCGAACTTCACGCAAGGCGTCGGCTCGCCGGCGGGGGCGCGGGACATCGCGCAGTTCATGCCGGGCACGGCGCCCGGCTACGGCGTGAAGCTCGGCGACGACCGGATCAAGGACGACATCCGCGGCCAGGTCCGGTACATGCTCCCGCTGCTCCGCAAGCATGGCGTGGAGGGCGCGCTGCGCGGTTACAACGCGGGGCCGGGGGCGATCGAGGCGTCGAAGGGGTTCTCAGAGACGAACGCGTACGTCGACCGGGTGCTGTCCACGGCGAGCCAGTACCGGGGGCTCGGCGGTGGAGGCGGTGGGAGTCCCGCCGGCGGGACACCGGGAGCGGGAGGTCCGGCGTACCGGACGATCCCGGGCGTCGACAACAGCGGCGACCGGCAGCAGCTCATGCAGCAGTACCTTCTCGAGCGGGGCAAGCCGCAGGCGTTGCTGTCGTTGAAGATGGGGTTGGATCAGGCGCAGGATGTGCCGGAGCGGCGTGTCAGGGTTCGCGGTGCCCAACCCGGCCAGCGTCAGCAGTCCTCGGCGCCGGCCGACCCGGGCGACATCTTCGAGCTGTTCTGGAACGGCGAGAACCCGGCGAACATCGACAACGGCAAGCCCGTCAAGCCGGGGTTCGTCTCAGGCCACACGGACCACGTCCACCTCGCCGCGCCGCTCGCGGTTCTCAAGCGGGCCGCCGCGCTCGCGAAGAAACTTGGCCTGACGATCCGCGAGTTCGAGCCGTACGACGACGTCGACCCCGTCCACGCGAAGGGGTCCTACCACTACCCGAAGCCGGGCCGTAAGCGCGGCCGGGCGATGGACGTGAGCGGTGCGCGGATGGCGGAGTTTGCCAACCGGATCGCCAGCGGCGATTTCTAGCAGCAGGCCAGCAGCTCCCGAGGCAGCGGGACACGCCGCCCCGGGAGCCTACGTACACCAGCCGCCGATGACGGCCAGAGCACGCGCTGGGCAACCTACAGCCGAACCGTTGCGGTCGGCTTTCCGGGTGCTTGGCGTCCCCCTCTCGAACACCGAGGCGGTCCTCAATGGCTGACGCACCTGAAAGGCGGGTCCGCGATGCCACGGAGGGACTATGGATGCTCAAGTTCGCGATTCTCGTAGCCACAACGGCGGTGATCGCATCGGGTGTGGGGGACACGGCCGCGACGATCGTCCTGTTCGGCGCCGCGGCCGTGGCGGTCGCCGGGTTCTGGTGGAAGTTCGCGGTCCCGTTCGCGCAGCTCACCCTGTCGCTCAAGACGCTGCCGAGGGACTTGGAGGAGGCGAAGAAGGACCGCGCTGAGGATCGCGAGAAGTTGGTGGCGATCGACCGGAAGGCGACGGAGGCGACCGGTATCGCGAGGGCGGTAAAGGATCAGCAGGACGAGATCAAGGTGCAGGTGGGCGAGCTGGTCGTGCATGCGGAGGCGGTGGAGTTGAAGGTCGCTGACGTGTCGAGGCAGGCGGGCAGGATCGAGAAGGGCGCGGAGATCGCGGCGGAGCGGGCGCAGTCGGCGATCAGCATCGCGGAGGCGGTCCGCCGGCAGCTTGAGAGGGGACGGTGATGGCTGACATGCAGAAAGACTCGGATGGCGGCTCTCGCCCCGTGCCCGATCCCACGGTTCTCACCACCGACGCGGTCAAGCAGGCCGTCGAGATCGGCAAGGACTACACGGACGGTAAGGTCGCGGTTCTCGAACAGCGACTCGCGGATATGGACCGTGCGACCGCGGTGCTCAACGAGACGGTCACTCGGACGCCGACCGAGATCGAACGCGAGATCGGTCACCTTCGCGAACTGCTCTTTGCGGAGGTGGAGGCGGATAGGCGGGGCCTGGCCGTCGCGGGGGAGGAGCGGGAGAAGGCGGCACGGCAGTTGACGGAGGAGCGGGAGAAGGTCGCGAAGGCCCTCGCTGCGAGTATGGCCCGCGAGATCCAGTCGGGCGATGAGCGGTTGGCGGATCATGTCGACCAGCAGGTTGAGCAACTCCGAGGCTTGATTGAGTCCGTCCGGCGTGAAGCGGGAATCATTCACCAGGCCTCCGAGACGGCAATCGCGAAGGCGGAGGAGTTGAACAAAGAGCGGTGGGAAGGCAATAACAAGTGGCGTGACCAGTCCGCCGATCGGGAGCGCTCCCAGCAGCAGGAGATGGCGAACCTCTCGTCCACGTTCATGCGCAAGGACACGGCCGAAGCTCAGTACGAGCGGATCAGGGAGAACGCGGACGCGCAGTTCGGGGAGTTGCGCCGGACGATCGCCGAATTGGCCACACAGGTCAGCAAGCTGATTTAGATGACGCTCATCGACGACGTCCACCGACTGCAAGAGAAGTGCAAGACGCTCGAGGATGAGGCTGACAAGCGGGAGAAGCGTTTGTCCCGCTTGGAGGAGCAGGTCATCGGTGAGCGCGGCATCTCTGCGACGCTCAACTCGCAGACCCGCGAGATCGCGAGCTTGCGGAAGGCCGCGTATTGGGTGGCCGGGGTGATCGTCGTCGGCGCGATCACGTTCGCGTTCGCGGCGTTGCAACTCTCGGCGGGAGGACTATGAGACTCCTACCTGTCCTCGCCGTCACTCTCGCTGTCGCCCTCTTGGTTTTCGCCGGCGTGACCGTGATCGGGACTGTCGGGTCCAACCAGGACGCGACCGAGTCGGCCCAGGTCGACGCGAATGTCGCTCGCGCGTTGACTGAGCAGAGCATCCAGTCACGGGCGGAGAGCGTGATCCTGTCGTGCGAGGAACTGAACGAGCGGCACGATAACGTGACCGAGACGTTGCGCAAGCTCAGGCAGGCAGCGCTGCGCCGGGCCAGGACGCCGCGGGAGCGCGCGGCGATCCTCGCGAACCAGAGGCCGACGAGGTTGTTCATCGACGCTTTGGCGCCGAAGCGGGATTGCGATGCTCGTGCTCGCGAACTGGTGCCGGAAGCGTTCTAGCCGCCCGTACCTTTCTACGACCCCGGGAGGGTCCACATGGGAAACGAATTCGGAACCGGCTTCGAGGTCGTCGGACGCCGAGAGTGGGGCGCGCGGCCGGCGCGGTCCCGGACCCGACGCGCGGGGACGGATGTCAACACCGTGTTCGTCCACTGGCCGGGCGCGACCGGCAATCTGCGGCAGACGCTCAAGGAGCTCGAGGCCGAGGCGGATGACTGCCTGCTGCCGGTT
>DASTOO010000129.1:0-8113 GCA_035762505.1 Candidatus Krumholzibacteriia bacterium | reverse complement strand
TCAAGATACCCGTGGGGGCACGGCTCATGTCGTCTCCCGACGCTGTGGCGGGGCTGCGGCCCGACGCCACCCTGATGTACTCCAACCCGGCCTTCCTCTCCGGGCTCCCGCGCGCCCAGGCCTTCGTCTCGACGGCGGAGTGGCTCGACGACCTCGTGTTCAGCGCCGCCGGCGTGGGGCTGCCCCTGGGCGACGGAAGCACGGTGCTCGGCTTCGGGACGACCTTCCTCTATTCGGGGGGCCTCAAGGGCTACAACGACGCGCTGGCGGTCGTTTCCGAGGAGAGATACTACAGCGCCGGGTTCGATGCGACCGTGTCCCACACGTTTCGGGGCACCGGCCTGTCCCTGGCGGCGGGGGCGACCTACCTGCGCGAGCACGTCTACCCGCAGACCGGGAGCGGCCACGCCTTCCACGCCGGCGCGGCATACTGGCGGGGCCCCAATCTCGTGCACCTGTCGGCCCGCGATCTCGGCAGCTCCGTGAGCTACGATGCCGGCACGTGGGAAGTGGCGCCCGAGCTCGTGATCGGCGGCGGCCGCATATTTGACTCGCGGGTCGGGCAGTTCTTCGCTGGCGCTCAGGTCGCCAATTCGGACGGATACGGCACGCGGGTGCAGATGGGCGTGGACTACCAGGTCAACACCTTCTTCACATTGCGCAGCGGCGTCTCCAACAACCTCGACATCGGGGAATCGATTCCGTTCAACGCGGGATTCGGCCTCAACTACGGGGCCGTCGCGATGGAGTACGCCTACACGCCGCAGGAGTACTTCTCGAGCACTCATACCTTCTCGTTGTCCTATTCGTTCGGCACGGAGAGCCGGGGCGCCGGCTTCCCCGCGACCGTTCCCGCGGGAGACTTCGCGCCGCCGGTTGCCGCGTCGGAGCCGGTGCCGCCGCCGCCGCCGATACCGGCCGTCAAGGCTACCGCACGGGCCTCTGCTTGCGTCCTCGTGGCGGGATCCCACGCGTGGCTGGAAAGCGCGCGCGCGGAGGCCCGCGCCCTGGAGCTTCTGAAGATCCCGGCCCGGGTCGAGTCCGACGGCACGCGCTTCCGCGTGGTGGTCGGCCGGTACGATTCCGTCGGCGCCGCCGAAAAGGCGCAGGCGCAGTACCGGTCGCTCGGCCACTCCTTCCACGTAGTTACCGAATAGCAACAACATAGCGCCGGGTGCCCAGGTCCGGGCACCCGGTGTGCGCTTTTCTTCCCAAAGTTCCCCATCCGCTGCGGAGTCTCGTAACTAGCTGTAATTAAAAGAGGTTTCATACCTGCTCCCGCCCGCGGTGGGTCAAAACCCCGGGCGGCCAGGCGATCCGCGTTATCCGGACTCACGGAAAGACCGCAAAACTGCGCACCGGCCGGATCGTTAATAGATTAAAAAACAAGCTGTTAACCGCCTGTCCGGCGAGGCGCTCGGGCGCTGCCGTGCAACGGGCGACCCGTGGCACCAAATGTGCTCTACAGATCAGCACGGCGAGGAGCCGGGAACGCCCCCGGGGCCCGTGTGGGCCTGCCAACTTTCTCGCCGCCCTTGCTGTACGTTCACCTGTCTCGCGGCATTTAGAATTTACCATGGCCAGTTTTGGACACAGATTCGCCCGCAGGGCTGAGGCACGCGCAGGCTGGGGGTTCCCCGAGCCGGCGATGGTCCTCGACCGTGTGCGCGACGTCCGCCACATCGCGCGTGACGACGCCAGCCTCGAGTGGAAACGGGGTCTGGACGTCGCCCTGAGCATCGTGGGCCTCATCATCACCGCCCCGGTGATGGTGACGACGGCTCTGCTCATCAAGTCGACGTCCCCGGGCCCGGTGTTCTACCGCCAGGAGCGCATCGGTATCAATCGCCGGCGCAGCGAGCGCCGGCGCTCGTCCAACGCCGGGGACGACGAGCGCCGCGGTCGCGACCGCCGCGTGCTGGTGAACTTCGGACGTCCGTTCACGATCTACAAGTTCCGCACCATGGTGGTCGACGCCGAGCAGGGCACCCCGCCGATGTGGGCCAAGGAGCGGGACCCGCGCATCACGCCGCTGGGCCGTTTCCTGCGCAAGGCGCGGATCGACGAGCTACCCCAGTTCATCAACGTGCTCAGCGGCGATATGAGCATCGTGGGTCCGCGGCCCGAGCGCGCTTACTTCATCGGCCGCATCGAGAAGCAGCTCCCGGAGTTCCACCTCCGCCTGCGGGCGAAGCCGGGCATCACCGGTCTCGCACAGGTCGAGCAGGGCTACACCGACACGGACGAAGGCCTCCACGACAAGCTCCGGCACGACCTGGAGTACATCGGACGCCTGAGCCCGGTTACGGATCTCAAGATCCTTCTGCGCACGGTCTTCGTCGTGCTGACCGGGCGGGGCGCTCACTAGGCCGTCGAGCCCGTCCAGCCGCCTTGCCCCGATTTCCAACGGTTATCGCGGGCATGTAACTTGCATTTCCTGCGGCTAACCCCAAGAACTGCTACGCTTTTGCTTGCGGCCGGGTGCCTTGCCGGGCATCCTCAAACGTGGCGGTCCTCGGCCCCGAAGCCGGACGAGACGGGCCGCGGAGTACAGGCTTGATCAACCAGACACCACGCGTCAGCATCGGGCTGCCCGTTTACAACGGAGCGGCGTTCCTCGCGGAGGCGCTCGATTCGCTGCTCGCGCAGACCTTCCGCGACTTCGAGCTGCTGGTGTCGGACAACGCGTCGACCGACGCCACCGCCGCCATTTGCCGGGAGCGGGCCGCGCGCGATGAGCGTGTGCGTTACATCCGAAACGAGACGAACGTGGGGGCGATGCGGAATTTCAACAACGTGTTCGCGCTCGCGCGCGGCGAGTACTTCAAATGGGCCGCGCACGACGACCTGCACGAGCCCGCGTACCTCGAGCGATGCGTGGCGCTCCTGGATGCCCGACCCGAGGTCGTCCTCGTCCATTCGCTGATCCGCGACGTCGACGAAGCGGGCGCGACGATCCGCACCAAGAGAATCGGGCTGCGCACGGACGACCCTCGTGTCACGACCCGTTTTCGCGAGCTCAGCCGGCGCGATTACTCCTGCGAGGCGATCTTCGGCGTGGCGCGAACCGCCGTCATACGACGAACGCGACTGCTCGCCGACTATGCGGACTGCGATCGAGTTCTTCTGACGGAGATCGGGCTCGCGGGCCGCATCGCGGAGTTGCCGGAGCCGCTCTTCATCCACCGCCAGCACCCGAACCGTTCGGTATGGCAGTTCCGGACCCGCCAGACGCGCAGCGCGTGGTTCGATCCGTCCAAGGCGGGGCGCCCCGCGATGCCCTACACTCGCCAGTGCTTCGGATACCTCGGCGCCATCCGGCGCGCGCGGGTCCCGGTCGCGAGCCGGCTCGCGTGCGCGGCGCTCATGTTCGAGTGGATCGCCCGCAACGCGGACGGCCTGTGGGAGGACGTGAGCTACGCCGTGCGCTTCGCGCTGCGGCCGGTGAAGCGGCGCATCCTGCCGACTCCGGGCGACGCGTCCCGCACGAACGGGAGCCCGAAGTGACGGCCCCGGATATCCACGCGGAAGCCGCGCGCATGTCCGCGGGCCCCGTGTTCGCGGACGTGGGCGTCATCGCCCTGGTGCCGGAGCGCTGGGGCGGAATGTGGCTGTCGCGCCATCAGATTCTCACCCGCCTCTCCCGCTACTTCCACGTCGTGTGGCAGAACCCCGCGCGCCCCTGGCAGCAGGCGCTGACCCCGCCCGCGGTGACGAACCCGGACCCGACACCTCCCCCGGCGCGCGGTTTCGCCGTGTACGATCACGAGCCGTGGCTTCCGAAGTTCTACCGACCCGCCGCCCTGGCCCGCGCCGCGGAGCGGGAACGCCTCGCCCACGCGCGCCGCATGCTCGAGGAAGCGGGATGCAGGCGCGTCATCCTCTACATCTGGCAGCCGAAGTTCGCCGCGGCGCTCGATCTCGTGCCGTACGACGTGAGCTGCTATCACATCGTGGACGAGTACTCGTTCTCCGACGTGGAACAGCCGCTCTCGCCGGTGGAGCGCCGGCTGATCGAGCGCGCCGACCAGGTGATCGTGCATTCACCCGCGCTGCGCGAGAAGAAGGGCGGTCTGAACAGCAACACCGCGTACGTCACCAACGGCGTCGACTACGCCGCCTTCGCCGCCGCGCGTCCCGAGCCCGCCGACCTCGCGGCCGTACCGCGGCCGCGTATCGGGTACGTGGGACGCATCAAGTCGCAGATGGACTGGGCAACGCTCGGAGAGATCGCCCGTGCCCGCCCGGAGTGGAACATCGTGCTGGTCGGACCGGTCGGGCACATGGGGGAGCACGAGACGGAGCGTACGCAGCTCCTCGCGAGGCCGAACGTTCATTACCTCGGGAACAAGTCCGTGCGCGACATCCCGGCCTACATCCAGCACATGGACGTGTGCCTGCTCTGCTATGCGCTCACCGACTACACCAAGTTCATCTTCCCGCTGAAGCTGCACGAGTATCTCGCGTCGGGCCGGCCGGTGGTCGGATCCGACATCCGCTCGCTGCGCGAGTTCACGTCGGTGGTCAGGATCGCGCACAGTCCCGCCGAATGGCGCGAGGCCATCGCCGCCGCGCTGGGACCGGACGAGAACACCCCCGCCCGCGTGGCCGAGCGGCGCCGTGTGGCACAGGGGTACGACTGGAACGTGTTGACCCGCCGCATCGCGGAGCTCCTGTGCGATCGCCTCGGCGGCGAGTATGCCAGCCGTCTCGCCGGCCTTCCGGCGCAGGGAGAGTCATGAGCCGTTCACCCGCAGGCGCCGGTCCGCAGCCAGGCCGGGAGATCCATCCGCTGGACTCCGCCGGTCTCACGTGCCGCTTCTGCGCGGCGCCGCTCCGCGACACGTTCGCCGACCTGGGCATGACGCCGCTCTGCCAGAAGCAGGTCAAACCCTCGCAGCTCAACGACGCGGAAACGTACTACCCGCTGCACGCGTTCGTGTGCGCGTCCTGCTGGCTGGTGCAGCTCGGCGAATACGCGTCTCCGCGCGAGATCTTCGCGGACGAGTACGCGTACTTCTCTTCATACTCCGACACCTGGCTCGCCCATGCGAAGGCCTATACCGGGAAGATGCGCGGCCTGCTGGGACTCGGCGCGTCCAGCCTGGTCGTCGAGATCGCGAGCAATGACGGTTATCTCCTGCAGTACTTCGTGGAAGCGGGGGTGCCGGTGCTCGGTGTGGAGCCCGCGGCCAACGTGGCCGAAGCGGCGCGCGCGAAAGGCGTCCCGACCGAAGTGCGGTTCTTCGGCACGGAGAGCGCCCGGGCGCTGCGCGACGCCCACGGCGGGGCCGACCTCCTGCTGGGGAACAACGTCCTGGCCCACGTGCCGGACCTCAATGACTTCGTCGCGGGGATGTGCATCATGCTGAACCCGGCCGGCGTCATCACCATGGAGTTTCCGCACCTGGTACAGCTCGTGAACCAGAACCAGTTCGACACCATCTACCACGAGCACTTCTCCTACTTCTCGTTCACCACGGTCGAGAAGGTTTTCGCAGCACACGGCATCACGCTCTTCGACGTCGAGGAGCTGCCGACGCACGGAGGGTCGCTGCGCATCTACGGCCGGCACTGCGACGACCGGCCGGTGTCCGACCGCGTGCGCGAGCTCAAGGCGCGCGAGGAGGCGTGGGGCGTTCGTTCGCTCGCGCGCTACCACGCGTTCAACGAGCAGCTCCGGGCCACCAAGCGCAACATCCTCTCATTTCTCATCGAGGCCCGCGGGGCGGGGAAGCGCGTCGCCGGGTACGGCGCGCCGGGCAAGGGCAACACCCTCCTGAACTACTGCGGGATCGGGACCGATTTCCTGGAGTTCACCGTGGACCGCAGCCCGCACAAGCAGAACACCTTCACGCCCGGCATGCGGATTCCGATCTACGCGCCGGAACGCATCCGTCTGGCGCGGCCCGACTACCTCTTCATCCTGCCGTGGAATCTCAAGGAAGAGATCATGCGCCAGACCGCGTACATCCGCGAGTGGGGCGGCCGGTGGGTGGTCCCCATTCCGGAGGTCACCGTCCATGAGTAGCGCTCGTCCGGCCACGAACCGGACGCACACGACCGATCATTGCTCACTAATCACGGGGGAATGGCGTTGAACGACAAGTTCTGGCGAGACAGGCAAGTGTTCGTAACGGGTTGCACCGGGCTCCTGGGGTCGTGGTTGACGGCCGAACTGGTCTCCCGGGGAGCCAGCGTGGTGGGCCTCATCCGGGACGTCGTCCCGCACTCGCAGCTGGTGCGCTCGGGCACCATCGACGAGATCAACGTGGTGCGCGGCGATCTGTGCGACTATGCCCTCATGGAGCGCACCCTGGCGGAGTACGAGATCGACACCGTCTTTCATCTCGCCGCCCAGACCATCGTCACCATTGCGAACCGCGTTCCGCTTTCCACCTTTGAGACCAACATCAAGGGCACCTGGGTCCTTCTCGAGGCCGCGCGGCGTAATCCCACGGTGAAGAGCGTCGTGCTGGCCAGCAGCGACAAGGCCTACGGCACGCACGCCACGCTGCCGTACCGGGAGGACGCGGCGCTGCAGGGACAGCACCCCTACGACGTATCCAAGAGCTGCGCCGACTTGATCGCACGCACGTATGCCAGGTCGTACGGGATGCCCGCCACCGTCACGCGCTGCGCCAATCTGTACGGCGGCGGCGACCTGAACTGGAATCGCATCGTGCCCGGGACGATGAGGAGCGTTCTGCGCGGTGAACGGCCCGTGGTGCGTTCCGACGGCACGCTCAAGCGGGATTACATCTTCGTCAAGGACGTTGTGCACGGTTATCTGACCGTGGCCGAGAACATGGGGGAGCCGTTGGTGCGCGGCGAGGCATTCAACTTCGGGGTGGATCGTCCCATCACGGTCCTGGAGATGGTCAGCGCGATCATTCGCCTGTCCGATCATCCCCACCTGGAGCCCGTCATCCTGAACGAGGCCAGGAACGAGATCCAGGAGCAGTACCTCTCCTCCGAGAAGGCGGGAAGGGTGCTGGGCTGGAAAGCGCAGTATTCGCTGGAAGAGAGCCTGCGGGAGACGATGGCGTGGTACCGGGAGTTCCTGGACCGGTCGTAGCGGCGGCACCGGGGCCGTCGCGCGCCGCGGCGGCTGCGTTCTGAGTTTACTGGCGGGCGCGCACGACGCGCCCCACGGGAGTGGTCATGAAGGTTGTTCTTTTCTGCGGCGGACTCGGGATGCGGATCCGGGAGTACTCGGAGGACATCCCCAAGCCGATGGTCCCCATCGGATACCGGCCCATTCTGTGGCACGTGATGAAGTATTACGCGTACTGGGGGCACAAGGAGTTCATCCTGTGCCTCGGCTACAAGGCGGACGTGATCAAGAACTACTTCCTCAACTACGACGAGTGCGTGTCGAACGACTTCACCATGTCGGGGAGCCGCGTCGACCTGGCCAACAGCGACATCGACGAATGGAAGATCACCTTCGTCGACACCGGCCACGACACCAACATCGGGGGACGGCTCCGCGCCGTGCGGGACTACCTCGACGGCGACGAGATGTTCCTCGCCAACTACAGCGACAACCTGACCGACGTCCCGCTGCCGGACATGATCCGCAAGGTGGAGGAGAGCGACCGTGCGGCGTCCTTCCTGTGCGTGCGGCCCAGCCAGAGTTTTCACCTGGTATCCCTCGACGAGGCACAGGGGGTCAGCGGCATCACCCACGTGTCCAACACGGACATCCGCATCAACGGCGGCTATTTCGTGCTGCGCCACGAGATCTTCGACCACATGAAGCCGCGTGAGGAACTGGTCGAGGAGCCCTTCCAGCGGCTCATCGAATCGCATCGACTCGGCGCGTACCGGTACGACGGCTTCTTCGTGTGCATGGACACGTTCAAGGAGCGCCAGATCCTGGAAGACCTCTATACCCGGGGGGACGCGCCCTGGGAGCTCTGGAAACCAAAGAGGATCAAGTGAGGACCCTTTCTCTGGACGGCATCGCCTCGATCCTGTGCCTGGGCGCGCACAGCGACGACATCGAGATCGGCTGCGGCGGGACGATCCTGCGCCTGCTGGGGGCCAACCCGCGCGCCACGGTGCACTGGGTCGTCTTCAGCGCGCGCGCCGACCGCGCGCGCGAAGC